>JBKGZF010000058.1:0-9544 GCA_046545715.1 Nitriliruptoraceae bacterium
CCATCATCCCGCTGGCGGTCACGATGGTCGTCTTCGGACGGTCCGGGCTCGACCGACCGGCCGTGGTCCGGATCACGCTCGGACGCCTGCCTGGCATCGCCGCCGGGGCGGTGATCGTCGCGTTCCTGCCGACGCGTGGCTTGACGGCGGTGATCGCGGTGCTGCTGCTGACCGCGGTGGTGAGCGCGACCTTCGGCTGGGAGGTCGAGGTGACCGAGGGACGCGAGGTCGGCGCCGGATTCCTCTCCGGTGTGACGGGGACGGCGGCGGCGCTGGGCGGCCCCCCGCTCGCGCTGCTCTACCACGGTCGCAACGGAGCCGCCGTGCGGCCCACCCTGGCAGCGGTCTGGGCGGTCGGAGGCGTGCCGACGCTGGGGGGGCTCGCGATCGTCGGCGAGCTCACCCGCGACCAGGTCGTGGCCGGCGCAGCGCTGTCGCTGGTGCTGCTCGCCGGATTGTGGGCGGGTAGCGCCCTGGTGCAGCGCGTCGCCGACGAGCGCCTGCGGGCAGCGGTGCTGTGGTGGGCCGGACTCGGTGGCGTGCTCGCCCTGTGGCGCGCGGTCATCGGCTAGGTCCGCCTCGCCCCGGCGCTCTGGTCACGGCGAGGACGAACCGAGGGCTGGCTCACCGGTCCCCGTCATCGACCAGTGAGTCGGGGTCGATCAGCCCGCCGGCCGCTGCCAGGGCGGCGGCGGTACCGACGGCGCGGTCGTAGACGGCAGCGAAGTAGTGCGCCGCGATCTGCTCATGGCCCGGTAGGGGAGGTGGCCCCAGCGAACGGGGGATCGCGGCCGGATCCTCGGAGATCGTGACGTCGGTGCGTATCTCTGGCAGCCGTCGTGGATCGCCCCAGAAGCCGGCGCCCTGCCGTTGCTGCTGACCGCGCTTGCGGCGCTGGTTCTTGCTGCGGCTGCGGGGCTGGTTGCCGCCCTTGCGCTGCCCCTGGGCATTGCCCTTGCCCTGGTCGCCCTTGCCCTGGTTGCCCTTGTTCTGGTCGCCCTTGTTCTGGTTCTGGCCGCCTCTGCTCTGGCCGCCCCGGTTGTGGCCGCCCTTGTTCTGGCCGCTCCTGCTCTTCGAACTGCGGTTGCCGCGGCTGTTGCCTCGTTGGCCTCGGCCCTGCCCGCCTTCGCTGCCCTCGCCCTGCGAGCTGCGCTGCTGCGACGAGCCCGACGAGCCCTGCGAGCCACGGTGGTTGCGGTGGCGGGTGCGCTCCCGAGCGGTGTCCTCGTCGTTGGTCTGAGTGCGCTCCTCGCTGGTGTCATCGGAGCGGGCACCACCCTTGGAGCTGGAACCCGTTGCGCTGGCGCGGTCCTCGGTGGACGGGTCGTGAGCCTCGGCGGGCTCCCGGCTGCGTGAGCGGGTCCTGCTGGTCATGCGGCATCCCCTCGTGTGGCTGGCAGCGGGCCGGCATCGTCGGTGAGGACGGCGTCGCGGTCGATACCGAGCGCGCGTCGCAGCTGGTCGGAGTCGAGGTCCCCGACCGAGCTGGACTTGGGCAGGACGATGTCGGCGACCCGTCGTTTGCCGGCGACGACCTCCTCCACACGCTCGTCGACCGTGCCGGGGCAGACCAGGCGGTGGGCGACGACCGACTTGATCTGGCCGATGCGCCACACCCGGTCGCGGGCCTGATCCTCGACCGCCGGGTTCCACCACCGGTCGTAGAGCACGACGTGGCTTGCGGCGGTGAGGTTGAGGCCGGTTCCGCCGGCCTTGAGCGAGAGGACCATGGCTCCCGGCCCCTCGCCCTCCTGGAAGTCGCGGATCATGCGGTCCCGCGCGCCGCGGGCGAGCCCACCGTGGTAGGCGGGGATCGTCACGCCGGTCCTGTCGGTGAGGTGGTCGGCCAGCCGACGCGCCCACGATGCGAAGTGGGTGAAGATCAGCATCCGCTCGCCGGAGACGAACACGTTGTCGACGATCTCCTCGAGCCGGGCGAGCTTGCCCGAGCGCCCTTCGAGGGGCTCCTCGTCACCGGTGTAGGCCGCTGGGTGGTTGCAGATCTGCTTGAGCGCGGTGATCGCGGAGAGGATGGCGCCCTTGCGCTGCTTCGGCTCTTCGGCATCCGACGACTCGACGACCAGCTGGTCGAGCACGGCCTGGTAGAGGCCGATCTGCTCGGAGGTCATCGGGCAGTGGTCCAGCGCGTCGATGCGGTCGGGCAGCTCCTCGGCGATGATCGGCTCGGCCTTGGTGCGCCGGAAGACCAGCACCCCGTTGAGGGTGCGCAGGGCCGACTCGGCGCCGCTCTGGCTCTCGGCGGCCTTCTGCATCTGCGCGACGAACGTCGCCCGGTCACCGAGCAGGCCGGGGTTGACGAAGTCCATGAGCGACCACAGGTCGCCGAGTCCGTTCTCGATCGGCGTTCCGGTGAGCACCACGCGGTTGTGTGCCTCCAGTCGGCGCAGCTGCTGCGCGGTCTCGCTGGCCGGGTTCTTGATGACCTGGGCCTCGTCGAGGACCACCTTGCCCCAGGTGATCCTCTCGAGCTCGTCGACGTCACGTAGCGCGGTGCCGTAGGTGGTGATGATCACGTCCGCGTCGGCGATCTCCTGCTCGAGCTCGCCACCGCCCGACCGCTGAGTCCCGTGGTGGACGAGCACCCGGAGGTCGGGGGTGAACTCGCGTGCTTCGGAGGCCCAGTTGCCGACCACGGCGGGCGGTGCGATCACCAGGCCCTTGCCGCGTTCGCGGGTCTGGCGCAGGTGGGCGAGCATCGTCGGGGTCTTGCCCAGGCCCATGTCCAGCGCGAGGCAGCCACCGAGTCCGGCGCCGTCGAGGAAGCCGAGCCACGCAAGTGCGTCGGCCTGGTAGCCGCGGAGCTGGCCCTCGAAGCCCTCCGGCGAGGTGGGGGGGTGCTCGGGGATCTCCTGGGCGCTGCGCAGCAGCTCGGTCGCCCAGCCCTCGCCGGCCAGGCTGACCGGGCGACCGAACTCGGTGCCCTCGAGACCGAGGGCGTAGCGCAGCATCTGAGCGCCGGTCAGCTGGGTCTGCTGCTGACGCTCCTCGAGCGCCTGCGCGGCCGCGTCGAGGTCGGCGTGGTCGAGCTCGACCCACTGCCCCTGTGAGCGGACCAGCGGCCGCGATTCCCTGGCCAGGCGTGCGATGTCCTCGGCGGTGAGCTCGACATCGTCGAACACCGCCGACCAGCGCACGTCGTTGAGCTGGCGGGCGCCGACCGCGGCCTCCTGGGACTGTGTCGAGGTGACACGCAGCGACGGGGTCGCCTTGCGCCGTGACATCGGTGGCACGCGCACCTCGAACCCGGCGGCCTGGAGGACCTGGCCGCGGCTCGACATCAGCTCCCACGCCTCGTCCTGGCTGAGGATGACCTGGCCGCGGCGGGTGTCCTTGCCACGCATCAGCGGCTCGTAGAGCCCCTCGAGGCGCTCGAGCTCACGCTTGAGGGCCTCCTTGCGCGCGTGGTTCGCCCGCGACATGGCGGCCTCGACCGGCTCGTCCTGGCGTCGTCCATCCGAGGTGAGGGTGCGCAGCAGCCACGCGTCGTCCTCATCGGGCGGGTCGAGCTGCACGGTGAGCGTCAGCTTCGAGGTGCCGGTGACGCTCCCGGCCCACGACTTGAGCCCTTTGCGGATCTCGGTGCCCTGCTGGTGTGGCGCCTCGAAGGTCGATCCGTCGAGACGGGCCAAGGTGTTCTCGGCCACCTCCGAGGCCTTCTGGGGGTTCGGTGGTGGGGCGGGGACCTCGATGCGGGCGGCGGCGTCGCGGCAGATGGCGTCGACGAAGCCGGTGACGACCGAGCGCACCACGGTCTGGGGATCACGTTGACGATCGGCGGCGGCGACCGCGCCCGGCATCGAGCGCGCGAGGCCGTTGAGCTCGTCCTGGTCGATCAGCGTCGGCTCCCAGCGGACCGCGAAGTAGGAGCGGTTGGCGGGTGCGTCACCGACCTTGCGCAGCTGGGGGACCATCCGGCCGTAGCCGACCAGCCGCACCGCGAGGTCGGCCGCCAGCCCGATCCAGGTGACGCTGGGTCCAAGCTCGCGGTCCTCGGCGGTACCACCCAGCGAGACCAGCCAGCCGAGGACCTCCTGGACCGGTGCCGAGACCGTGGCGGCACGGTCCCCACCGGGCAGCTTGAGGGCTTCGTCGGGCTCCCACGGGCCAGCCGGCGCACCGGCAGCGGCGAGACGCTCACGGACCTCGTCGAGCTCCGCCGGTCGGGCCTTGCGGCCACCCGCCCAGGCGATGATCCGGCCCTGTGACCACGACAGCTGTAACTGCGGCGTGCGGGTGGCCTGTCTGCCTGCCTGGCGGTCCCCGTCATCGCTCGTCCTGCTCGAAGAGCGCCGCTCATCGCCCGCCTGCTCCCGCTCACCGTCGGCTGAGGCTCCGCCGTCGTTGCCGCCCGACGTCGTGGTCTCGACGTGGGCGTCGTCCGTGGCGTCGTCGGCGCCCCCGTCGAGCTCACGCAGCCGAGCGTCGATGCGCTCGAGCTCGTGCTCGAAGTCGTTGAGCACCAGCTCGCGCTCGGGGCCCGTGACCTCGCCGTCGAGGCGCTCGATCTTGCGCTCGATCCGTCCGCGCAGGCGCCGCAGAGCATCGACCCACTCGGCTGGATCCGATTCGAGCCTGGCCACGTCCGCGTCCGACGCGACGCCGTCGAGCTGCGCCTGTGCGAGCTCCAGGAACTCCTCAGGATCAGCCGAGGTCCGCGCAGTGTCGGTGTTGATGGTCGCCTCGTTGTGTATCCACACGGTCAGTGACAGTGAGTCGCCGCCTCTGCCCTCAGCTGCGCTCCGCCGCGCCACACGTTGGCACGCCCGCCGCGTCAGGCGGCGACGAACGTGGTCACCATGCGCGTCAGCAGCTGCGACGTCGCATCCGACCCGTCGGAGGTCCGGACCCTCAGGTGGTCCTGGACGGCCCCGCGTCCAAGGAGCATGCCGAGCCGGTCATGTGCCGGTCTGCGGAGAGGCGGTTCGTGCCCCGGTTCACGGTGGTCAACCACGGGGATCGCAGTCACCGTGGCCGGGACGCCGATGACAGGGTAGCGGCCGCCTCGCACCGGCGACAGTACCCGTCGACGACCGGTCGGTAGGCACGGGTCCACCCGCCAACCGTGGCTTGCCACGATCGCAGCGGAGCGGTACGACCATGCTGCCGTTGTGTGACAGGATCCATACCTGTCCCGCCTGCGACGCGCCGCTCGCCCGCGCGATGCTCGTGACGCTGTCCGACCCGCTCGAAGGTCCCGACCGTGGTGACACCCCCCGCGATCAGCCACCTCGCCGTGCTCACCAGTGGCGGTGATGCGCCTGGCATGAACGCCGCGGTCCGGGCGGTGGTGCGCACCGCCCTGGGCGAGGGCCTGGAGGTGTCGGTGATCCACGAGGGCTTCCTTGGCCTCGTCGACGGTGGGCCGGCGATCCAACCCGCGTCCTCGGCCTCGGTCGGCGGGATCCTGCAGCGCGGAGGGACCTGGATCGGTACGGCACGCTCGGAGGCGTTCCGCACCCGCGAGGGCCGTCGTCGGGCTGCGGCCAACCTGGTCGAGCGCGGCATCGACGCGCTGGTGGTCATCGGTGGTGACGGCAGCCTGACCGGTGCGAACCTGTTCCGCTCTGAGTGGCCGGAGCTGCTCGACGAGCTCGCCGAGTCGGGCGAGCTCCCGGTCGACCCCGCGGTCCCGGTGCGCCGGTTGGCGCTGGCCGGCATCGTCGGCTCGATCGACAACGACATGTTCGGCACCGATATGACGATCGGAGCCGACACCGCTCTGCACCGCATCACCGAGGCCGTGGACGCGCTTCGCTCCACCGCCTCGAGCCACCAGCGGTCGTTCGTGATCGAGGTGATGGGTCGCAACTGTGGCTACCTCGCCCTGATGTCGGCGATCGCGACCGGGGCGAACTGGGTGTTCATCCCCGAGCATCCCCCCGCCACCGAGGACTGGGAGGGGGCACTGCGACGCACCGTGGAGACCGGACGCCGGATGGGGCGCCGCCAGAACCTGGTCATCGTCGCCGAGGGCGCCCGAGACCTGCGGGGTCGGCCGATCACCGCAGGACGCGTGCGTGAGGTGCTGGAGGAGGGTCTCGGCGAGGACTGCCGGGTGACGATCCTCGGGCACGTCCAGCGCGGTGGTGCACCGAGCGCCTTCGATCGCAACCTCGGCACCCAGTGCGGCTACCACGCCGTGCAGCAGCTGCTCCGGGCCCCCGACGACGAGCCCCAGATCGTCGGACTGCGTGAGAACCGCATCGAGACCTCGCCGCTGATGGCGGCGGTCGAACGGACCCACGCGGTCGCCGACCTGCTCGAGCGCCAGGAGTTCGACGAGGCCATGCGGCTGCGTGGGGGCAGCTTCACGGAGTCGTGGGAGACGATGAAGACCCTGGTGCGTGCCCATCCGCGCCGCACCTCGGACGCGGCCCGGCCGCTGCGCCTGGCGGTGATGCACGGCGGGGGGCCAGCGCCCGGGATGAACACCGCGGTGAGGGCGGTCGTGCGTATCGCGCTCGACGACGGGCACACGATGCTGGGCGTGCGTGGCGGCTACACCGGATTGGTCGAGGGACGGCTCGACGAGCTCGAGTGGATGTCGGTCAACGGGTGGGGCCAGCAGGGCGGCGCGGAGCTCGGCACCGATCGGCGCGAGCTCAGCGACGACGACCTGCGGGCCATCGCTGCGACGATCGAGCGCGAGCGGATCGACGGGATCATGCTGATCGGGGGATACGCCGGCTACGCCGGCGTACACCGGATCAACGCCGCTCGACACCGCTTCCCGTCGTTGGACGTGCCGATGGTGTGCCTGCCGGCGACGATCAACAACGACGTGCCCGGTACCGAGCTGTCCATCGGTGCCGATACCGCCCTCAACAGCATCGTCAGCGATGTGGACAAGATCAAGCAGTCCGCCGTGGCCACCCACCGTGTCTTCGTCGTGGAGGTGATGGGGCGCGACTCGGGCTTCCTCGCGCTCAACGCCGGCCTGGCGACCGGGGCCGAGCAGATCTACACCCCGGAGGAGGGGATCACGCTCGATGGCCTGCGTCGGGACGTCGACCGCCTCAACGAGGGCTTCCAGCACGGTCAGCGGCTAGGACTGATCATCCGCAGCGAGGGTGCCGATGCGGTCTACACCACGCCCTTCCTGTGGGCGCTGTTCGAGAAGGAGGGCGGCGACCGCTTCGATGTCCGCCAGGCGATCCTCGGCCACGTCCAGCAGGGAGGCAATCCCACCCCCTTCGACCGGATCCAGAGCACGCGCTTGGCTGGACGGTGTGTCTCCTTCCTGGTGGAGCAGGCGACCAACGGCGAGCGCCGCAGCGTGATGAGCGGGCTGCAGGCGGGGCGGGTCGCGTTCACCGCGATCGAGGAGCTGCCGACCCTGATGGCCCACGACGCCCGCCGTCCGGTGGACCAGCGCTGGTTCTCGCGGCTGCGCCCGATCGCAGACGCCATGGAGGGGTTGCAGCGGCGGTGAGACGTCGCTTCTCGGCACCACCGGATCACGGCCGCGGTGGCTGCTCGGATCAGCGCCGGACCAGCCACAGCAGTAGGCTGACGATCGCGGATAACACCAGCATCGAGGTGATCGGCACGAACACCGTCGTCCGCTCGCCGGACCACCGCAGGTCGCCGGGTAGCCGCCCGAACCAGGACAGCGCGCCGCTGGCGAGCAGGACACCGACGACCACCAGGATCGCGCCGACGATCGCCACCATCCAACCGAGCGAACGTGGGTCCACCATCTCCTCCTGCCGACGTGTGGTCTGCTGCGCACGGCTGCGTCTGCTCCTCAGCAGGGTGCACCATCCGAGGTGACGATGGGCACCGCGACGGGGGAAGGCACCGCCGATGAGCCAGCTCGAGCACACGCCCGGTGACCTGCCCGTCGATGCTGGGCGCTACGAGCTGGAGGCCGTCGCCCGCCCGCACCCGGCGTCGGTGTTCGCCGAGCCGCTGCGCATCGCGGTGCTGACCGGGGGCGCGAACTCCGAGCGCAACGTCTCGTTGTCGTCGGGGACCGCCGCCGTGCGGGCGCTGCGAGGGCTCGGCCACGCCGTGGCGAAGGTCGATTCCGCGGCGCCGCCGGTCATCCCCGACCAGCACCCCGAGGAGGCCTACCTCACCGCTGAGGTCGCCGAGGGCTCGCTCCTAGAGCGCTCCTACGCGCCGACCGCAGCGACGCCACCGGACCTCGAATCACTCGCCAGGGTGCGGAGAACCCAGATCGAAGGGGTGCTGGCCGAAGGCCTGCTGCCGATCCTCGCGGCGGCCGATGTCGTCTTCCTGACCGTGTTCGGTGACGAGGGCGAATCCGGCGCGACCCAGCGGGTCCTCGACGCGCACGGCATCGTCTACACCGGGCCACCGGCCGAGGTGTGCGAGCTGACCTTCGACAAGGCGGCGACCAAGGCGGTGCTCGCTCGCCACGAGATCGCTACACCGCGGTGGCACGTGGTCCGACGTGGGCACGTCGAGGAGGATCTTGCGGCGCTGAGCATCGAGGTCCCGCTGATCGTCAAGCCCGTCGCCGGCGGTTCGACGATCGGGCTCTCGCGCGTCGACGACCCCGCAGACCTGCCCGCGGCCTGTGCACGTGCCAGCGCAGAGGGTGCCGATGCGCTGATCGAGGAGTTCGTCCCCGGGCGGGACTTCACCATCGGGGCGCTTGGCGAGCGCGTGTTCGCCGTGGTCGAGGCCCTGACCGATCGCGACGTGTACGACTACACGGCGAAGTACACGCCCGGAGAGGCGCGCAAGCAGGCGCCCGCCGTCCTCTCCGACGAGCAGACCGAGGAGGTACGTCGGCTCACCGCCCGCGTCCACCAACTGCTGGGGATCGGTGACACCTCATCGCGAGCGGATTTCCGACTCGGTCCAGACGGGCGCTTCTGGTTCCTCGAGACCAACCCCCTGCCGGGCATGACACCGACGTCGAGCTACCCGTTGTCCACGCTCGCTGCGGGGTTCGCCTTCCCACAGGTCTGCGAGGAGCTGGTCATCCGAGCGCTGCGTCGAGCCGGCAGGCCCGTACCCGAGCATACCCACGTCCCGGAGGCGAGCGAGTGAGCGAGATGCGGATCGTGCCCTGGCACGAGCTGCCCCAGCCGGTCGAGGAGGTCGAGCACTTCACGATCCCGCTCTCGGACGGCACCGAGCTAGCGGCACGACGCTGGCAACCGGTCGGTGCGGAGCACACGCCGGTGCCCGCGGTGCTCGAGTACATCCCCTACCGCAAGCGCGACAAGACCGCGTATCGCGACGGGCTGAGCCACCCCTACGTCGCCGGTCACGGCTACGCCTGCGTCCGGGTCGACCTGCGGGGCACCGGGGAGTCCGAAGGTGTGTTGACCGACGAGTACCTCCAGCAGGAGCTCGACGACGGGCTGGAGGTGCTCGATTGGATCGCCGCCCAGCCGTGGTGCGATGGGCGGATCGGCATGATCGGCAAGTCCTGGGGTGGGTTCAACGGTCTCCAGCTGGCTGCCCTCCAGCCCGAACCGCTGGGCGCGATCGTGACGGTCTGCTCCACCGACGACCGCTACGCCGACGACATCCACTACATGGG
>JBKGZF010000059.1:0-9500 GCA_046545715.1 Nitriliruptoraceae bacterium
CAAGGGGCGTGAGGACCGCGAGGGCCGCCAGGGAGCGGAGGACGCAGAGCAGCGCGACCGACCGGGCGACGGCGATCCCGATGCCAGCCCCGGCCAGGTGGTCCCATCGTCGGCGGACACGTCGGCCGGTGGGGCGGAGCAAGCCCCAGCCGAACCGGCCAAGGAACCGACGCCGCTCACCCAGCAGCTCGGGCGCGCGGTCGTCGTCCTGCTGGTGGTGCTGTTCGCGGTCTTCGCGGTGGACAACAGCCAGCCGGTCGACTTCTCCTGGGTGTTCGGCGGCACCACCGTGGAGGACGATCCCAGCGGCAGCGGTCAGACCGGTGGCGTCCCGTTGATCGTCCTGCTGCTGATCGCGTTCGTGATCGGCGGGCTGATCGGTTCGTTCGTCAGCTGGCAGGTCGCCCGCTCGCGTCGCCGCCGTGAGCGCTGAGCCGGCCCAGCTGGTTCAGCTCGCACGCAGGTCGCCTCCGAGCAGCGTCGGCAGGACGCCGGCGGTGCGGGGGCCGAGCTCCGCGGCGTGCAGGGCGACCAGGTCGGTCCAGGTATCCACGTCGTAGTGCAACCCGTCACGGTCGACCTCGGCCACCTCGAGCCCCATCGACGCTGCGATCTCACGGTGTCGGCGCGCCGACCCGGGGCCGTAGGCGGTGGGTAGCCGCGCACCTGAACGCAGCAGCAGTGCGCCGGTCCCGCCGCCGCAGGTCGCAGCGATCACCACCGGGGCGGGGGTGGCCAGGACGGCCTCGAGGTCGTCGGCGGTCACACGCGGCAGGTCCGCAGCCACGATCAGCACGTCTGCGTCGGCGCGGACGCGTGCGAGCGCCGCTGCGATCACGCCGTTGAGGCCGTCGGCATCGGGCGGGTCGAGCACGGCCTGCGCACCGGCGGCGCTCGCGGCCTCGGCCGCCGCTGGACCGTCGGCGGCGGCGACCACCTGGTCGATCGAGGAGGCCCGGGCGGCGGCGACGACGTCACCGAACATCGCCGTGGCCAGGCGCGCGCGGGCAGCCGCTGAGAGGACCTCGGCCAGCCGTGACTTGCCCGCACCGGGCCGGCGCAGCGGGATGATCGCGGTCGTGGGGGTGTGCATGTGCCGGAGGCTATCCCGGTGGCACCTACCGGCCAGCCGCCCGCGGCACGCGGTCGCCGCCCCGAGGTCACGGCGTTGAGGTCACGACGTTGAGGTCACGGCGTCGAGGTCACGGCGTCGAGGTCGCGCCGTCGAGGTCACGATTACGGGCGGTCACGCTGCGGTGAAGCACTAGCCTCGGTAGCGGGTCGGTGCTCGACCGCGCCGGCTCCACCGCATCGGGAGGAGCTCGAGGTGGCCGAGGTGGCGGTGATGGGAGCCGGCTCGTGGGGCACGGCGATCGGCATGATGTGCATCGACGCCGGCTCCTCGGTCGTCCTGTGGTCACGGCGGCAGGAGATCACCGACGAGATCAACGCCCGTCACACCAACGTGGCCTACCTGCCCGAGGTGGTGCTGCCCGCCCAGCTCCGCGCGAGCTGCGATCCCGCTGAGGCGCTATCGGGCGCACAGGTGGTGGTGCTGGCCGTGCCGTCGGTCGGTCTCGAGGAGCAGCTGGCCGCATGGGGCGCGCACATCCCCGCTGAGGTGCCCCTGGTCAGCGTGATCAAGGGCGTCGAGGTCGACTCACAGCGGTTCGGTAGCCAGATCGTGGCCGAGTCCCTCGGCTGCGATCCCGATCGCGTCGTGGTGCTCAGCGGTCCCAACCTCGCTCGCGAGTGCGCGGCGCGGCTGCCAGCCGCCAGCGTCGCTGCCAGCCCCCGCTCCGAGTACGCCGTGCTTGTCCAACAGGCGGTGATGGCGCCCTACTTCCGCGTCTACACCAACCTCGACAAGGTCGGCGTCGAGGTCGCTGGAGCCGTCAAGAACGTCATCGCGATCGCGGCCGGCATGGCGCACGGCATGGGCTTCGGCGACAACACCAAGGCCGCTGTGCTCACCCGCGGTCTGGCGGAGATGACCCGCCTCGGCGTCGCCCTGGGTGGCAACGCCCTGACCTTCGCCGGGCTCGCCGGCGTCGGTGATCTGGTCGCGACCTGCACCTCACCGCAGTCACGCAACCGCACGGTCGGTGAGCGGCTCGGTCGCGGTGAGGACCTGGAGACCATCGTCAACTCGATGAACATGGTCGCCGAGGGCGTGAGGTCCTCGCGGGCGATCCTCGCCCTCGCCGAGCACGTGGGCGTCGAGATGCCGATCACCGAGGGGGTGGTGGCGGTGTGCCACGAGGGTGCCAAGCCTCACGAGCTCAGTGCGGCGTTGCTTGCCCGTGAGGCCAAGCCGGAGATGCACGGGCTGGAGCCACGATGAGCGAGCTGGGCCTCGTGGTCGTGCTCGACGGTCCCGCCCAGGTGGGTCGGACCACCACCCTGCATGCGTTGCAGGAAGCCTGGCCGCGGGTGCGCACCGGACCGCTGCTCGAGGCCGGCCTGGAGCAGACCCTGGCCACGTTCGGGCCCACCGCGCCCCGCTGGGCACAGCTGGTGCTGCCCGGCTCGCCCGAAGCGGACGACGAGGCCGGGTCGCCGCGCGGTCACGTCGGCTTCGGCCCCCTCGGTCGCGAGCTCGTGCCGGCCATGCACCGTGCCGCCGCGGCCTGGGCGCGGGGTGGCTTCGACGTTGCGCTCGACCACGCCCTGCTGGACCGTGCCACCGCGCTCGATCTCGCCGCGGCCCTCGAGGGCCTGCGGGTCGTCCACGTCCAGCTGACCTGTGACCCGGACGTGCTCGAGTACCGCGAGCTCGAGGCGGGCGTCGGCCCCCCGGGGACCGCGGTCGCTCAGCTGCGTGTGCTGCGTGAGGGCCCACCCAGCGATCTCGAGCTCGACACCACCGAGACCGACACCGAGGAGCTGGTCGAGGTGATCCTCGCCGAGGTCGCTCGACGGCTGCGCCGCTGAGCCGCCGGCGCTCACTCCACGTTCCGCGTTCACTCCAAGGGGATGCCCAGCGCCTGGACGATCCGGCCGGTCTGCTCCATCACGCCCTGGGTGAACTCGAAGGCGCCCGGACCGACCTGGTTGAGCTCGTCGACGCGGTCGGCGATCGCATCCACGTCAGGTACGCCGTCGAAGGTGATGCCCTCGCCCTCGAGGATCGCGACCCGGGCCATGTAGCCGCCACCGACCGAGTAGATGCGCCCGGTCTCGGTGCAGGCCTCCGACGCGAGGTAGGCGACCAGCGGTGAGACGTACTCGGGCTCGAGCCGCTCCAGTAGCTGCGGGGGCATGACATCCTCGGTCATGCGGGACTTGGCCACCGGTGCGATCGCGTTGGCGGTGATGCCGTACTTGGCGCCCTCGTGGGCGAGCGTGCGGGTCAGACCGACCTGGCCGAGCTTGGCCGCGGAGTAGTTCGACTGCCCGAAGTTGCCGTAGAGCCCCGACCCCGAGGTGGTGTTGATCACCCGGCCGTAGCTCTGCTCGCGCAGGTGGGGCCACGCGGCGCGGGTGACGTGGAAGGCGCCGTAGAGGTGGACCTTGAGCACCAGGTCGAGCTGCTGCTCCTCGAGCTTGGCGAACGACACGTCGCGCAGGATCCCGGCGTTGTTGACCACGATGTCCACGCGACCGAACGCGTCGATGGCGGTCTGAACGATGCGTTCGCCGCCTTCCCAGGTGTGGACCCCGTCGTAGTTGGCGACGGCCTCACCTCCGGCCTCGGTGATCTCGGCGACGACCTCGTCGGCCATCTCCGAGCCGCCACCGGAGCCGTCGCGGCTGCTGCCGAGGTCGTTGACCACCACCTTGGCGCCGCGCTCGGCCAGCAGCAGCGCATGCTGGCGTCCGAGCCCACCACCGGCTCCCGTGATCACCGCGACCCGCCCCTCGAAGTCGATCTGTGCCACGTCGTCCCTCCACGCTGCTGGCTGTCATCGCTGCTGGCTGCCGTCTCGCCGTCGGTCGCCACGCGGGTGGCCCCACCCGGACCTTGGGCGTGCCAACCCTACCGCCGGCCCGGCGGCTGACCGGAACCACGGTGGTCGCCGATCGACCGACCACGGCCGTCACCCCTCGGCGGTGCTGATACGGGCGTTAGGCTCACCCCGCCCGGCCCGGCGATGGACGGCCAGCGACGAGGAGATGCCGTGCAACGCGTCCTGCTGCTCTACGGCGGCCGCTCGTCCGAGCACGCGATCTCCTGCCTCTCGGCACGTTCGGTGCTCGAGGTCGTCGATCGCGATCGCTACGAGGTCATCGCGGTCGGCATCACCCGTGCGGGTCGTTGGACGCTCACCGAGGGGGTGATCGCCACCTCGGCGGAGCAGCCGCTGCCGCAGGTCGATGACGCGGGTGCGACGGTGGCGCTGGTGGGGACCCGCTCGGGGCCGCAGCTGCTGGCGATCGATGAGGACACGGGGACGGCGCATGGCCTGGGGGGCGTCGATGTGGCGTTCCCGCTGCTGCACGGTCCGTTCGGGGAGGACGGCACCGTCCAGGGCCTGTTCGCGACCGTCGGGCTGCCCTACGTCGGCGCCGACGTGACCGCCTCGTCGATCGGGATCGACAAGGGCGCCATGAAGGCGGCCTTCGCGGCTCAGGGGCTGCCCCAGCTGCCGTACCGCTGCATCACCCGGGCCGTCTGGCAGCACGATCGCGCCGGGATCACCGCGATGCTCGAGTCGGAGCTGGACGCGCCCTGGTTCGTCAAGCCCGCTCGGCAGGGCTCGTCGATCGGGATCAGCCGGGTCGAGGCGGCCGAGGACCTCGAGGAGGCGATGCAGCTCGCGTTCGGCTACGACGAGGTCGCGGTGATCGAGCAGGCCGCCGATCGGCCGCGTGAGCTCGAGGTAGGGGTGCTGGGCTCGTCCGAGCCGCAGGTGGCCGGGCCGGGCGAGGTCGTGCCCTCGCACGAGTTCTACGACTTCGAGGCGAAGTACCTCGACGCCTCGGAGCTGCGGATCCCGGCCGATGTCCCCGAGGAGCTCGCCGAGCGGCTTCGTCACCTGGCCCGCGAGGCATACCGGGCGATCGGCTGCCGCGGGCTCGGCCGGGTGGACTTCCTGCTCGGCGCCGACGGGCAGGTGGTGGTCAACGAGATCAACACCATCCCGGGCTTCACCCCGGCGTCGATGTTCCCCCGCTTGTGGGCGGCGGCGGGGTTGGACTACCCCGCGCTGGTCGACCGACTGCTCGACGACGCCGCCCCGTGAGCGGATCGGGGTGCGGGCTCGAGTGCACGCCGAGGCGCAAGCCCGGGCTCAACCCCGGTGCTCAGGCCTTCATCGGTGGGCGGGTCACCTTGCCGGCCTTGATGCAGCCCGTGCAGGCGTCGATGCGCACCGTACGGCCGTCGATGTAGGCGGTCACCCGCTGGATGTTGGGGTTCCAGCGCTTGCTGGACCGGCGGTGGGAGTGGGAGACCTGCTTGCCGGTCCGGGCCTGCTTGTGGCAGATCTGGCACACGGACGCCATGTCGTCAGCCTTCGGGACGGGGCCGGCGCGCGCTCGATCACGTGGAGGGCACACGTGGAGGGCGGCGGCGCGGGCGGTCGGAGCGTGGAACGGGACCGCGCGCAGCGGCCCCTCGAGGCAACGGAGCCTACCAGCCCCGTGCAGCGGACGCACCGGCTGCGGCGTGGCTGACGGCTACCGTGGACGGCGAGCCCGGAAGGGACGGCAGGTAGTACGCGCTGGGAGGCCGAAGCGGTGGGAGGCCGGACGTGAGTCACACCGTCGGTGCGCCGCTCGCCGCCCGCGAGCTACCGACCCTGCTGCGTCGCGTCCACGCCGCCCTCGAGGAGCATCGCGACGCGATCGACGACCTCAACGTGTTCCCGGTGCCCGACGGTGACACCGGGACCAACCTGACCCTGACGATCCGGGCCAGCCTCGATGCGCTGCACACCGCCCGTCGTGAGCACCGCAGCCGCGATCCGCACGAGCTCGCCCGCGCCGTGATCCGCGGGGCTCTCCGCGGCGCCCGTGGCAACTCCGGCGTGATCATCAGCCAGGTGGTCCGCGCCGTCGTCGAGGAGGTCGTCGGTCACGAGCAGATCGACGCCAGGCTCTACGCACGGGCACTGCGCCGCGCCGAGGCGCTCGCCTACGAGGCCGTCGCCGACCCCGTCGAGGGCACCATCCTCACCGCGCTCACCGCCGCGGCGGATGCGGCCGACCAGGCTGTCGCCGACGGTGCCGACCTGCACGCCACCTCGGCACGGACCTGTACGGCGACCGCCCAGGCCGTCGAGCACACCCGCGACCAGCTCGAGGTGCTGCGCCAGGCAGGGGTCGTCGACGCCGGAGCCCGGGGGCTCGAGGTGCTGCTCGCCGCGGTTCACGCCCACCTCACCGGCTGGATGCCGACGGTGGCGGTCGACGCGCCCCGTGCCGGGTCCGCCAGCGCCGACCATGGTCGTAACGGCGCGACCTCGCTGCCCTACGAGGTCCAGTACCTGCTCGACGCGCCGGAGGAGGCGGCCGCGACGCTACGCGCGGCGCTCGAGACGCTGGGCGAGTCAGTGGTGGTCGTCGGGGCCGGCGGGCTGCTCAACGTCCACGTGCACACCGGGGAGGTCGGAGCGGCCATCGACGTCGGCCTCGCCCACGGCCAGCCCCGCGACATCGAGGTGGTCCACCTCAGCACGGCCGTCGCGGAGCGCGATGCGCAGCGCAGCCGGCGGGCGGACCGGGCCACCGCGCTGGCCACGGTCGCGGTGATCTCCGGCGACGGTGCGGAGCAGCTCGCCGGTGAGCTCGGTGCCGAGGTCGTGCGCGGCTCGGCTGGGGCGCTACCGGCGGTCGCCGATCTGCTGGAGGCGATCGCCCGCACCGACGCCGAGGTGGTGGTACTGCTGCCGGGCCACCCCAACGCCGTCGCCACGGCGATGACCGCGGCCGACCTCGCGGGGCAGGAGCAGGCTCGCCGCATCGAGGTCATCGAAGAGGCGGACGATCCACCCTCGGTGCTCGCTGGGCTGGCGGTGTGCCAGCTCACCGCCGAGCCGACCCAGGTACTCGCCGATGTGCGTACCGCGGCCGCCGCGGTGCGCGCCGGTGAGGTGGTGGCTGCCGTGCGTGATGCCGACACACCCGTCGGTCCGGTCCGTACCGGTCAACCGCTGGCTGTCGCCGAGCGCAGGGTCGTGGGGGTGTTCGACGACGACCTGGCGGCGCTCGGCACCGTCGTCCGCGAGCTTCGGGCCGCCGAGGCCGAGGTGGTGACCCTGCTGCACGGCGCGGACCGGACCGGCGATCAGCGCGCGGTGGCCGAGCGCCTCATCGCCACGCTGGCCCCCGAGCCCGAGCTCGAGGTCATCGACGCCGGTGTGCGGCCGGCCGCATGGTGGGTCGGCGTCGAGTGAGCCTCGACCTCGACGACCCCGTCACGGCGCTCACCGGCGTGGGCGCCAAGCTCGCTGGCCGCCTCGCCGAGGGCCTTGAGATCCACACGGTGCGTGATCTGCTCGAGCACTACCCCCGCACCTACCACGATGCCGGTGAGGTGCTCGATCTCAGCGAGGTGGCCGCCGGCGAACCGGCCACCCTGATCGGCGAGGTGCTCGGCTGGGACACCCGCCGTGTGCCCCCCAAGGGGCGGCGGCGTCGGGCCCTGGACCTGACCACCGGTCGGGTGCGGCAGGCCAGCGGCGCGGTCTTCACGGTGACGTTCTTCAACCAGCGGTGGCGGTCGTCGCAGCTGGCGCCTGGGACCGTGGCTGCCTTCAGCGCCGAGGTATCCCGGTTCCGCGGGCAGCTGCAGCTCAAGAGCCCGGACGTGCAGGTGCTCGGCCGGGTCGCGGCCGGCATCGACGCGGACGAGGCCGCCCAGCGACTGGCCCACCAGCGCCTGCTGGCGGTCTACCCCGCGGTCGACGGGCTCCCTAGCTTCAAGCTCAACGAGCTGATCGAGCAGGCGCTCGACCAGCTGCCGCCGGTCCCGGAGTGGTTGCCGGATCGGATCCGTGAGGACCACGGGCTGATCGGGCTCGACACGGCCGTGCGCTCGATCCACCGCCCCACCGATCTCGACGCGGCCGACGCCGCGCGCCGCCGGCTCGTCTTCGACGAGCTGTTCACCCTGCAGCTGGGGCTGCAACACCGCCGCGCGCAGCTCGAGAAGGCCACCGTGGGGCTCGACAACGGGCCCGTCCCAACGGGCGCAGCGGCCCGGTTCATCGAGCAGCTGCCGTTCGCGCTGACCGATGCCCAGCAGCAGGCGCTGACGGGGATCGGTGAGGATCTCGGGGGTGCGTGGCCGATGCACCGTCTGCTGCAGGGCGATGTCGGCTCGGGCAAGACCGTCGTCGCGCTGTGGACGATGCTCTGCGCGGTGGACCGTGGCCGGCAGGCGGCGCTGATGGCCCCGACGGAGGTGCTCGCCGAGCAGCACCACCGCACGCTGACCGAGCTGCTGGCGCCGCTGGGGGTCAACGTGCTCGACGGCTTGCGCGTGGAGCTGTTGACCTCCTCGACGAGCCGCACCGAGCGGCGGCGCATCCTCGGTGAGCTGCTCGCCGGCGACGTCGACCTGATCGTCGGCACCCATGCGCTGCTCGAGGAGGGGGTGCGGTTCGACGACCTCGGCGTGGTCGTGATCGACGAGCAGCACCGCTTCGGGGTCTCGCAGCGGGTCCAGCTCACCGACAAGTCGGCGGACACCGGCACCGGGGACGCGACGACCCCCGATGTGCTGGTCATGACCGCGACGCCGATCCCGCGCTCGCTCGCACTGACGCTCTACGGCGACCTGGACGTCACCGTCCTCGACGAGCTACCGCCGGGACGCGAGCCGATCTCGACCCAGCTGATCACGCCGGAACAGCGGCACCGTCGCGACCGGCTCTACGGGTTCATCCGCAGCGAGGCCGCCGAGGGGCGGCGTGCCTATGTGGTCTGCCCCTTCGTGGAGGAGAGCGGCGCGGTGCCCGGAACCGCGGCCATCAGCGAGCACCGTCGCTTGGCCGAGGAGATCTTCCCCGACCTCGAGGTGGCACTGGTCCACGGTCGCATGACGCCGTCGGCGAAGGAGTCGGCGATGGCCGCGTTCCGCCACGGCGAGGCCCAGGTGCTGGTCTCCACGACGGTGATCGAGGTCGGGGTGGACGTGCCCGAGGCGACGGTGATGGTGATCGAGGACGCCGAGCGCTATGGGCTCAGTCAGCTCCACCAGCTGCGCGGTCGGGTCGGGCGCGGCGGTGGGCGCAGCTTCTGCGTGCTGTTCGGCGGTTGGTCGGCGCCGCTGACCGATGACGGTCGGGACCGGCTCGAGGCGGTCGCGCGCACGACCGACGGCTTCGAGCTCGCCGAGGTCGATCTCGCCATCCGCGGCGAAGGCCAGCTCTTCGGCCGGGCCCAGTCCGGTGCCGCCGACCTCAAGCTCGCCCGGCTGCGCGACGACGAGCCGGTGATCGTGACGACCCGCGAGCTCGCACGCGCCGTGGTCGCCTCGGACCCCGAGCTCGCCGCCGGGCGCAACGCAGCGCTGCGTGCCGAGGTCGCTCGCCGCTTCGGGGACGCGGAGG
>JBKGZF010000060.1:0-9381 GCA_046545715.1 Nitriliruptoraceae bacterium
TCTCCAGCCTCGCCTGGGGGCTCGGCTACTTCGGCCAGCCCCACATCCTCGCGCGCTTCATGGGCATCCGCGACGCGGCGATGGTGCCGGTCGCGCGTCGCATCGGCGTCACCTGGGTCGCGATCTGCCTGCTCGGCGCGGTGCTGGTCGGCGTGGCCGGCATCGCGTTCTTCTCCGAGCCACTGGACAACCCCGAGACGGTGTTCCTCGGCCTCATCGGCGAGACCATCAACCCGTGGATCGGCGGCATCCTGCTCACCGCGGTGCTCGCTGCGGTGATGAGCACCGCCGACTCGCAGCTGCTGGTCTCCTCCTCGGCGCTCACCGAGGACGGCTACCGCGCGTTCATCAAGCCCAACGCCACCGACACCGTGCTGCTGTGGGTAGGGCGGCTGACGACGGTCGGTGTGGCCGTGGTCGGCTACGTGCTCGCCCTCAGCGGGGGCACGGTGCTCGACCTGGTCGCCTACGCCTGGGCCGGCTTCGGCGCCGCCTTCGGACCGCCGATCGTGCTCTCGCTGTACTGGAACCGGATGACCGGTGCCGGGGCGCTGGCGGGGATGATCTCCGGCGCGGCCACCGTGGTGCTCTGGGATCTCTACGCGCCGGGCGAGCTCTACGAGATGGTGCCCGGGGTCATCGTCTCCGCGCTCGCCGTGATCATCGTCAGCCGCATGACCTCACCACCACAGCGCGACTGGAGCGAGAGCGCGGTCAACGAGTACGCGCCGGTGTGACCGCCGCCGGGACGGGGGACGGGTGCCATCCTGCCCGTCCCCTACCGCCCTCCGGCAGGTGGCACACCACGCGCAGGACGTCCATCATCGAGGGTGATCCGCCGCCCGGGACCGAGCCCCGAGCTGGTGGGTGACGGAGGAGGCGAGGATGCTGCGGTGGATGTTGCTCAAGGTGGCGGGCAACGAGGCGGTCGCCGGGTTCGCCCGTGACAGCGCGGCCATCGGCAAGGTCGTCGAGCGCTACGTCGCCGGCGAGTCCCTCGAGGCGGGCATCGCCGCCGCCCGTGCGTTGGCCGCCCAGGGCATGGATCTGACGATCGACCACGTCGGCGAGCTCGTCGACTCCATACAGCACGCTGAGCAGGCCGCAGAGGCCTACCGCCAGCTGCTCGATCGCATCCAGGACGAGGGGCTCGCGGCCGGTGTCTCGGTCAAGCCCACCCAGCTCGGCCTGCTGATCGACCCGGACGCGTGCGCTGAGCTGCTGCTCGATCTCGCCAAGCGCGCCGCAGCCGCAGGGGTGCACGTCACGCTGGACATGGAGGACCACTCGGTCACCGAGGCCACCATCGAGATGGTCGAGCGTGCCCACGAGGCCGGCGCGACCAACGTCGGCTGCGCCCTGCAGTCCTACCTCCATCGCACCCCCGAGGACGTACGGCGCCTGACCCGGCTCGGCGCGAGCATCCGGCTGTGCAAGGGCGCCTACGCCGAACCCGCCCACCTCGCCCACCAGCGTGATGTCGAGGTGGCACGTGCCTACCTCGACGATGCCCGCTACCTGCTGCGGGAGGGCACCGAGCCGCGGTTCGCCACCCACGACCACCGACTGGTCGCCGCGATCAAGCGGGAGGCCGCGATCCTCGGTCGGGACCGGCGCAGCTACGAGTTCCAGATGCTCTACGGGGTGCGACCCGACATGCAGCGCGCGCTGGTCGACGACGGCTACCGGCTGCGGCTCTACCTGCCGTACGGCACCGAGTGGTACGCCTACTTCACCCGGCGGCTGGCCGAGCGTCCGGCCAACCTCATGCTCTTCGCCCGCTCGCTGCTGTCCGCCCGTCGTGACGCCACGAGCATGCCCCCGAGCCAGACGACCTCGGACCGGACCTGGTGACCCCCGACCTGGTGACCCCCGACCTGGCTTCCCCTGGGGTCCGCCCGCAGGTACCAGCCGGCCACCCGCAACAGGAGGAGTTGACCCGTGAGTGACGGCACCTTCCGCGTCCCCGTCCCGACCAACGAGCCGGTCCACGGCTACGCCCCGGGCAGCCCCGAGCGCGCGTCGCTCGAGACCGCGATCGCCGCGATGGCCAAGGAGACCGCTGAGCTGCCGTGCGTGATCGGCGGTGAGGCGGTCCACACCGGTGACACCTTCACCCAGGTGGCGCCGCACCGTCACGATCTCAAGCTCGCCACGGTCCATGCAGCCGGTGAGCAGCACGTCCAACGGGCGGTCGAGGCCGCCTGCGCCGTCAAGCCCGACTGGGCACAGCTGCCCTTCGAGCACCGTGCCGCGATCTTCCTGCGAGCCGCTGACCTGCTGGCTGGCCCGATGCGCGACCGGATCAACGCCGCGACGATCCTCGGCCAGTCCAAGTCCGTCCACCAGTCGGAGATCGACGCCGCCTGCGAGCTGATCGACTTCCTGCGGTTCAACGTGGCCTTCGCCGAGCGGCTCTACACCGAGCAGCCGATGTCCGCGCGGGGTGAGTGGAACCGGGTCGACCACCGCCCGTTGGACGGCTTCGTGCTCGCGATCACGCCGTTCAACTTCACCGCCATCGCGGGCAACCTGCCGACCGCGCCGGCGATCATGGGCAACACCGTGGTCTGGAAGCCGTCCGAGAAGCAGGCTCTGGCCGCACAGGTGACCCTCGACGCCCTGCACGCGGCGGGCCTGCCACCCGGGGTGATCAACCTGATCCACGGGGACGGCGCCACCGCAGCCGAGGTCGCCACCGCCGACCCACGCTTCGCCGGGCTGCACTTCACCGGTTCGGAGCTGGTGCTCTCCTCGCTGTGGGAGCTGATCGGCTCGCGGGTCTCGACCTACCGCAGCTTCCCCCGCATCGTCGGCGAGTCCGGCGGCAAGGACTTCGTGGTGGCCCATCCCTCGGCGGAGGTCGATGCCCTGACCGTCGCCCTGGCCCGTGGCGCGTTCGAGTACCAGGGGCAGAAGTGCTCGGCGGCGTCCCGCGCCTACCTGCCGCGCAGCCTCTGGCCGACGCTGCGCGACCAGCTCGCCGACGTCTCACGTGAGCTGACCATGGGCGACGTCAGCGGCGATCTGTCGACCTTCATGGGCGCGGTGATCGATCAGCGCGCCTTCATCAAGCACCGCGATGCCATCGCTCGAGCGGTCGACGAGGGCGCCGAGCTGCTGGTGGGCGGCGACCTCGACGACACCCAGGGCTGGTTCGTCCCACCGACGGTGCTGGTCACCAACGATCCCCGCTCCTCGACGATGACCACCGAGCTGTTCGGGCCCATCCTCACGGTCTACGTCTACGAGGACGGGGATTTCGAGCAGCTGCTGCCCGAGGTGGACGCCGCCAGCGACTATGCGCTGACCGGGGCCATCTTCGCCGACGACCGCGAGGCCGTGGCGACCGCGACCGAGGCGCTGCGCAACACCGCGGGCAACCTCTACGTCAACGACAAGCCGACGGGCTCGATCGTTGGCCGCCAGCCCTTCGGCGGCGCCCGTCGCTCGGGCACCAACGACAAGGCCGGCTCGGTGCTCAACCTGCAACGCTGGGTGTCCCCACGCGCGATCAAGGAGACGGCGGTACCTCCGACCGACTGGCGCTACCCACACCAGGGCTGAGCCGCGGGTCCGACCCCACGCCGAGCGGCTCGTGGTCGGTCAGCTCACCAGGGCCGCGGGAACGCCGTGGTGGGCGTCGATGACGTCCTCGTAGGCCGCCGCGAGCCGGTCGACGGTCCGGTCCCAGGACGCAGCCCTCGCGGCGGCCACCCCCGCCCGTGAGGCGGCCTGCCAGCGGGCTGCGTCGGTGAGGTACGCGAGCACGGCCGAGGCGTGATGCTCGGGATCGTGACCAGCGACCAGCGTCCCACCGTCGCCGACGACGGCCTCGAGCCCCGGGACGTCGGCGGCGACGACCGGGGTGCCACTGGCCTGTGCCTCGAGCGCGGCGAGACCGAAGGTCTCGCTACGCGACGGTGCGAGCAGAACGTCGGCGCTGCGGTAGCGCTGGGCCAGGGTGGACTGGTCGAGCGCATCCTCGATCGTCACGGCCTCGGCGACGCCGAGCTCCGCGGCGAGCGCCATCAGCTGCTCCGGGTCGCTGGTGCCCCGTCCCGAGCCCGACGCTCCACCGACGATGCGAAGCCGGGCGTCCGGCAGCTCGCGGCGCACGGCCGCGAGGATCGACACGGCCACGTCCGGGCCCTTCAGTGGCTGCAGACGTCCGACGAACAACAGCTCGGGCGACGCGGATCGTCGACCGTCCTCCCGGCGCGGGAAGCGGTCGAGGTCGACACCGGCCGGCACGACGGTGAGCTTGTGACCCGACAGGCCGTGGACCCGGTGCAGCAGCCGGGCCTCACCGCAGGTCAGCACCAGCACCCGGTCGGCGTCCCGGGCGACCTGCCGCTCGGCCAGCAGACGCAGCGGCGGCTCTGGGGTGTCGCCGGGAGCCAGGGTCGCGTTCTTGAGCACCCCGAGGGTGTGGAAGGTCTGGACCAGCGGCACGTCCCAGCGCGGCGCGATGCGTCGGCCCACCCAGCCCGAGAGCCAGTAGTGGGCGTGCAGCAGGTCGTGCGACCCGGCCGACGGGTGCCTCTGGAGCGCGAGCGCGAACCCACACAGATGGTTGGTCAGCTCGTGCTTGTCGAGGGGGCGGGCAGGGCCGGCCTCGATGTGGTGGACGGTGACCCCGTCGTCGAGGGGCACGCGGGCCGGTACGTGCGGCTCGCTACGGCGGGTGAACACGTCCACCTCGACGCCACGGCGGGCAAGGCGACGAGCCACCTCGCGGACGTAGACGTTGAGCCCACCGCCGTCCCCCGTGCCGGGCTGGTCGAGCGGGGAGGTGTGGACGCTGAGCAGGCCGACGCGCGTCACCGCTGGCTCCGGACCACGCTCAGCCGCCGCAGCTCGCGGTCCTCCGCCCCGAAGCGGTACTTGTAGGCCTCGTCACCGCGCAGCAGGTCGAACAGGCGGTAGCCCTCGTCGGCGACCTGCTCGATCAGCAGCGTGATCATCACCATGCCCGGCGCGAGCGAGCCCAGCGTCGGATCGAACGCGGAGTTGTACAGCCCCCAGTGCCCGCCGCGGACCAGCGAGACCGTGGAGGCTGCCTGCAACCCCCCGACGTGGAGCTCGTGGAGCCGGAAGGTCCCGACCTCGACCAGCTCGGCGGCCAACGACCGGAACCACTCGTGGATCTCCTGGCGCCGGAAGAACCCGGCCTTCTGAGGCATCGCCTCCGCGGCCTGGTCGAGGAAGGCGTCGAGCCGACCGACGACCTCCTCTGCCGGAACCTCCACCAGCTCGATGTCGCCGGCGTCCCGGGCGAGCTTGCGGCTCTTGCGGGTGAGCTCCTGCCGGGTCCGCCCAGGTAGCTGGTCGAAGTAGGCACGGCCGCTGCCGGGCAGCTGGACCACCGGGCAGACGTCCTCGATCTGGTCCTCGATCAACTCGAGGCGGTGAGCGCTGAACGCCGCGCGGAACGCATCTGGCCAGCCGCTGTCCTCGGCGAGCCCGCCAGCGACGAACTCATCCCAGTCGACGTCGGTGGCGAGGTTGGCCACGTAGGCATCGGCGACGTCGAAGCGGTCCTCCTCGCGGCTGACCGGCCCGAGGTAGTCGGTGACCTCCGTCCCACCCTGGAAGCGGCGGATCTCCTGCGGGCCCCCGACGCTGCCGGCGAGGTCGTTGGCGTCGGGCACCACACCGATCAGCCGTCCGTCGCGACGCACGGTGTGCACCCGCACCGGCGTCCCACTACCCAGCGTGCGCGCCCAGGCGCCGAGGTAACGCGGGCCGTGGAACACCGTGCCGTGGGGATCCTCGTCGAGCAGCAGCTCCCATTCGGAGCGCAGGTCCGCTGGAAGCGGACCTTGGTGCGTGCGCAGCTCGATCACGTCTGCCTCAACGGTGCGGTCGGACGGGTGCGGTCGGACGGTCACACCAGACCGGATGGTAGTCGATGCAACCACCCGCTCGGACCAGAGCTTCCATCACACCGAGCCGTCGGCCTCCTCCTGCGGGGTGGCCGCGCGGACGGCAGCGTCGTCCACTCCGCCGGTGCTGACCGCATCCAGGAGCGCACGCCGGCGGCTGGGCCGCGGCGGCTGTAGCTCGGTGAGCCGTCGGAACGAGCGGTACATCTCGGTCAGGGCCTGACGCTGCGCATCGGTGAGGTGCGGGTCTGCGGCGATGGCCTCCTCGACCTCGCGCGGCGCGTCCCGCTCGTCGAGGATGCCTGCCTTGACGTAGAGCGTCTCGGAGGAGATCTCCAGTGCCTTGGCGATGGCCTGGAGGATCTCCGCCGAGGGCTTGCGCAACCCTCGCTCGATCTGGGACAGGTAGGGGTTGCTGACCCCGGCCAGCTTGGCCAGCCGGCGTAGCGAGAGCCGTGCCGACTCACGCTGGCCGCGGATGTAGGCGCCGAGCTCGTCGAGCGCCGAGCGGTCGGGCGTCGAGGTGGCCGCGTCCCCGGTCTCCCCGACGTCGCCGGTGACGGGCCCGGACCGGTCGCGGTCGGACCCACGACCCGTGGACGTGCCCGCACCTCGAGGTGCGTCGTCCCCCGCGGGGTCGCTCACGCTGTTCGCTCCTGCCGGACCTCGATCCACGCCGCTGCGGGGCGGATCCACCCCTACGACGGTACCGCAGGGCCTATCGGGTCATCCGGTGGCGTCGGCTGATCGCTCCACCCGCCTGGCCAGCTGCTCGACGGCTGCCGTGACACGCACCACGCCCGCTGGCTGCCCACCACCCAGCGGCGGGGGCGGGGTCCAGGTGTCGGCCGGCACCACCCCGAGGTGGGACAGCAGTGCGGCGACCACGGCCCGAGCGCCTCGAGCCTCGCCGTCGGTGATCTTGACCGCTAGGCCGAGCGGGCCCCACTGGCCGCCATCCCAGCCGACCGCGAAGACGCCCTCGGCCCCGGGCTTGGCCACCACGCCGCGTGCGAGCAGCGCGGATTCGAGCCGCCCCTCGCCGCCGACCAGACCGGGGTGAGCGAACCCTGCCTCACGCACGGGTGCGAAGCGTGGTTCGCTCGCCAACCGGGCGAAGCTCGCCGCGAGCCCGTCGAGCGGGCCGACCGCTGCCGGAGCACCGCAGCCATCGACCCCGACCCCGGCCAGGTAGCCGAGCTCGACCTCGAGGGTGGCCAGCACCGCTCGCTGCAGCGGCGCGTCGGGGTCGAGCAGTGCCGAGCCCGTCAGCCCGAGCGTGCCACCGGCCACTGCGAACAGCGCGTGCTTCCCCGAGCAGTTGTGCTGCAGGCGGGTGGGCGCGGCGTCTGGATCCGCGTGGCCGACCGCCGGAGGGCAGGTCAGCTGCTCGGGGGCCACCCCGGCGCGCTGCAGCAGTGCCTCCACGGCCTGGAGGTGGCGAGGCTCACCGCGGTGCGAGGCCCATGCCACCGCCAGCTCCCGCGGCGCCGGTGGTGGCTGGTCCGCGTCGGCGAGCAGCTCGAGGCAGGCGGTGGCCTGCAGGGGCTTGACGGCCGAGCGCACGAAGACGGGCAGGTCGGCCACGCCGAGGGCGCCGTGCACCACCCCATCCGCGTCCGCGACCACCACGTGCCCCGCGTGGAGCGACTCCACGAGCTGCCCACCGCTGCGCACGTCACGACGGGTCACCTCGACGAGGGGGACGCCAGCTGCGAGCCCGGTCATCCGCGCTCCACGACCGACATCGCCGCGCCGTCGCGCTCGCGCTCCTCGACGATCTCCACCCAGGCCCGCGCGAGCTCGGGATCGAACTGGGTCCCGGCGTGACGCTCGACCTCCTCCAGGGCGGCGTCGATCGAGAGCGCGCGACGGTAGGGACGGTCGGTGGTCATCGCGTCGAAGGTGTCGGCGAGCATGAAGATCCGCGCTGGTAGGAAGATCTCCTCGCCGCGCAGGCCCTCGGGGTAGCCGCGACCGTCCCACCGCTCGTGGTGGGAGCGGATGATCCAGACCGCGTCGCCGAGGAAGCGCAGGGGCTTGACGAGGTTCTCGCCCACCAGCGGGTGGGTGCGCATCACCGCCCACTCGTCCTCGGTGAGATCGTCGGCCTTGTTCAGCACCGCTTCGGGGATCCCGATCTTGCCGATGTCGTGGAGCAGGTAGCCGTAGCCGATCTCGGCGCGCTGGCTGTACTCGGGCGCGACCCGGTTGGTCAGCATCGTCGCGTACTGGAAGGTGCGGTCGAGGTGGCTGCGCGTATAGCCGTCCTTGGCCTCGCACACCTCAGCGAGGGTCCTGACCATCGAGGCGTAGGCGGCGGAGAGCTCACGGAAGGCGGCCTCGGCCTCCTCGCGCTGGCGTCGCTCCTCGTCGACGACGGTGCGCAGGTCCTCGGCGAAGCGCAGCAGTTGGCGTCGCGTGCGCTCGAGGTCGTCCGCGTCAGCGACCTCCATCGTGCCTCCTTGCGCAGCGGGCTCGCGCGGCGGGCCTGCGCGCCGCCGGACCTGCGCCCCGGACGGCCTGCGGTCGAGCACCCACCGCCCCCAGGCTCGGGCACCGACGCCGCCGGTCGAGGCGCGTCGAGCTCACCGATGCTCGCCGACCGACGTGGTACACCCCCGCAGCAGCTCGATCAGCTCGAGGGGGCTGAACGGCTTGGTCAGCAGCGCGCTGCAACCTGCCTCGACCCCCTGACGCTGCTCGGCGGGACCCCCGTGAGCGGTCAGCAGCACCACCGGCAGCTGGCTCGCGGCTGGATCCGCCCGCAGGCGTCGGCAGACCTCGAAGCCGTCGATGCCAGGCATGTCCACGTCGCAGACCACGACCTCCGGCGGCTCCTCGGCGACCAGCGTGAGCGCCTGCTCCCCGTCGACCGCGGTGGTGACCGCGAACTCCTCGAGATCGAGCACCGTGCTCAGCACCTCGCGCAGCACGGGGTCGTCGTCGACCAACAGCACCCGACGCTTCACGACCGGTCACTCACGCTCTCGGCCACCTGCACCCCTTCACCCCGTCGACCGCGACCGGTCAGCGCAACAGCCCCTGGACGTCCGCCCGCCCGTCCTTGTAGCGGGCCGCCAGCTCGTCACGCAGGGCATCGATGCGCTCGAACAGGGCGTGACGGATCGCCGAGAGCTCACGCTCGAGCTCAGCGAGACGGTCGACGACCGGGACGAGCTCGTCGAGCTGCTGCTCCTCGACCTGCTCGGGGTCGGTGCCGAGCGCGGCGTCGATCGCGCTCTCGTAGCGACCAGCGTCCGGCGGTACCCGCAGCCTCGTCGCCCGCGCGTGCAGCGCGTCGGAGCGCGAGCCCCCGTCGGCGAGGATGCTGGGCAACGAGCCGAGCAGGTCGTCCGCCCCGGATTCGTCGCGGCGGTCGAGCTCGGCCCGCAGGATGTCGAGCCGCCCCTGGAGCAGCCGTCGGGCGTAGGAGACGCCCTCCTCGGCCCGCTCGCAGTCGGCACGCCGCGCACGCAGCTCGTCGGTCGAG
>JBKGZF010000061.1:0-9372 GCA_046545715.1 Nitriliruptoraceae bacterium
GTGCTCGTGATCCTCGTCCTGGTCGCGGTCTGGCCGCTGCTGCTGCCTGGTGAGCTGCGCGGCGGGGAGCTGGGGCCCTGGCCCGAGACACCGGCCGCCTTCCTCGGCGAGTACGTGTCCGGCTGGAACTCCGCCGGGACCTTCGGGACCGCCGCGGCACCGTCCCCCGCCCAGGCCGTGCTCGGCCTGCTCCAGGTGGCGGTCGGGGGCAGCAGCTACCTCGCACCACGGGTGCTGTTGGTGCTGCCGCTGTTCGTCGGCTGGCTGCTGGCACTGCGTGCGGGGCAGACCTACTCGCGCCGTCGCGTGCCGCGCGTCGTGGCTGCCACGGCCTACGTGCTCTCGCCCCCCGCGTTGGCAGCACTGGTGACCGGGCAGATCGCGGCGCTGGTCGTGCTCGCGGTGCTGCCGGGCATCGTCGCCGGATGGATCAGCCTCGCTCGAGCGCGGACGGAACCCGCCCGTGCGTGGCGGGCGGTGGCGGCCGTCGCGCTGCTCAGCGCCCTCGCAGGCGCCTTCGAGCCGCGGGTGCTCGTGGTGCTCCTGGCGGTCGGAGTGCTGGTGGCCACGGTGGGCATCGGTCTGGCCGACGGGCCCGGCTGGCGCATCGCGTTGCTCGGCCGCGCCGCGGTCGCGGTGGGTGGCCCCGTGGTACTGCTGCTGCCGTGGTCGTTGCAGCTGTTCGCTGCGGACGGGTTGTTGGCCGGCACCGCAGGTGCTGGCGCGACCGCGACAGGGGACGAGCTGTGGCGCTGGCTCCTGCTCGCGCCGAGCCTGGAAGGGTTCCCGGGACTCCTCGCCGGGGTCGGGTTCGTGCTCGCCGGCATCCTGGGCCTCGCGCTGGGCACCCGTCGTGCCATCGGACTGGTTGCGGCGCTGTGGACGGCCGCGCTACTGGGCGCGGTCGGAGGCTGGTGGCTGGACCGGACCTACGCCGACACCTGGGCGGGGCTGCCCCTGCTGGTCACGGCGGCCGCCTTCGCAGGCCTCTTCGCGCTGGCGTTCGCCACCGGCGAGCGGCAGCTGGCGCGTCACGCGTTCGGGTGGCGTCAGATCGGGGCGGGGATCACCGTGGTCGCGGTGGTCGTCAGCATCACGACCGTGGCTGGTTCCCTCGTCACGTCGCGATGGGAGGCCTACGCGGTCGATGACCCACCCCTGCCCTCCTTCATCGAGGTCGAGGCCGACGATGAGGGACCGTTCCGGGTGCTGTTGCTGGCGGACACCGGTGACGAGGTGACGTGGGAGGTGGTCGACGGCACCGGGCCGACGATGGCCTCCTACGGCGTGCCGACGCCGCCGGCGGCGATCGACACCGTCGGGGACGCGGTGAGTGATCTGCTCGCCCGGCGTGATCCGATGGCGCTCGATGCTCTCGGTGTGCTCAACGTGCGCTACGTGCTGGTCCCTCCGGGGATGGCGAGCCCGGAGCTGGCGCGGGCGCTGCTCGACCAGACCGGAGCTGAGCCCGAGCCGGTACCGGAGGGGCAGCTGCTCAGTGTGACGCGCTGGTTGCCGCGCGCCGCTGCGGTCTCGTCCACGGTGGCCACGCAGATCGAGGAACAGGCAACCATCCCGGTCGAGAGCACGCTGACGGAGCTCGAGCCGCTCGAGCCCGGACGGTTCCGGGGAGAGGTGTCCGACGACGACGAGGTGATCGTCGCGGAGATGGCAGAGCAGGGCTGGCGGGTCACGGCCGGTGGCGCCACGGTCCGCCCCGAGAGCACCTCGGATCTGGTGCACTTCGACGAGGTGCCCGGCGGCACGATCGATGTCGAGCACGCGGGGACCGCGGCGCGCAACCTCGCGGTGACAGGGCAGCTGCTCGCGGTGCTGTTGGCCGTCTCGCTCGCGCTGCGCCCGCCCGGCTTCGCGCGCGCGTACGCCAGCCGTGGCGATCGTGCCGCTGCGACCGACCCGGCGTGGGCGAACGCCGGCGTGGTCGCTACCGACCCACCCGATGCTGCGAGGGATCCGCAGCACGCCCACCCCCCGCAGGTGCAGCGATGAGGCACGGTCGCACCCTGGTGGTGGTCGCCGTCGTGGCGCTCGTGGCGGCCATCGTCCTCTCCGTCGACAGCGTGGTCGGCCCTCCCGGCGCCAGTCCTGGTGACCCGGCACCCGCCGCCTCCGCGGGAGCCGCGAGTCGGATGGTGAACACAGATCCGCTGGCGGGCTCGTCCACGTGCAGCGTGGGGCTCGGCCCGGCTGCGACTCCCCTGGACCTGCCCGAGCTCGACGACGCCCCGGCTGACGATGACCCGGCGGGCGATGGTTCGGATGACGGGGATCCGGATGACGAAGGTCCTGATGACGACGAGGAGGCTGCGGACGCGCCCGCCGACGATGAGGGTGACGCCGACGCGTCCGACGATCCCGGAGATGCCGACGATGACCCCGATGCGGCCAACGGTGCCGGGGACCTCGCATCGGATCAGGCCTCTGGCGGTGACGTCGGGGGTGACCAGCTGCCGCCACCGGCGTTGATCGTGGCGCGACCCGGCTCGAGGGGCGCGGGACCCGCCTCGGTGGCGCTGGAGGCGTTCGCAGAGGAGGGTGGGACACGCTCCACCCTGCCGGAGGTCTTCCCCGGTTCGGATGTTCGTGAGCCGTTGGAGCCCAGCGATGAGCTTGCAGCGGTGCGTGTGCAGTGGCGCGACAACCCCGTCGTAGCCAGCCGGCAGTGGCGGCTGGAGGACATCGACGAGCTGCCTGAGGCCTCCGTCGCCGGCGGCTGCGCCAGGGCGTCGGCTGAGCCTCACATCATCCCGGGCATGAGCACCGAGGGCGGGCACGAGGCCCGCCTGCGCCTGTCCAACCCGTTCGACTCGGCAGCCTCGGTCGCCGTGGCCTTCGTCTCGCCCACGGGACGAGAGGAGCCGGTCGCGCTGCGCAACCTCTCGGTCCCACCGAGGTCGGTGCGTGAGGTCGCGGTCAACGAGACGCTGCCCGAGCGCGACGATCTCGCGGCGGTCGTCGAGGTCATCAGCGGCCGGATCGCGGTCGAGGGACTGCAGCTCGCGCGTGAAGCCATCGGCGGCGTGGACGGGGCGAGCCTGCTGACGGCCACCACCGAGCCGGCGGAGACGTGGACGATCCCCTGGGTCGCCGACCGTGACGGCACCGGGCAGGACGCAGCAGAGGACGGGGACGAGGAGGCCGAGGAGGGCACCCTCGACGAGGACGAGGCGGAGGGCGAGGGCACCGACGGTGCCGGCACCAGCAGTTGGCTGTGGATCCTCAACCCCGAGGATCGCACGGCCGCGGTCGAGCTCACCTTCCACGGTCCCGAGGGAGGCCATGTGCCCGAGGGTCTCGCCGAGGTCAGCGTGGGGCCGGGCGAGCTGCGCAGGATCGACCTCAGTGGGACCTTCGACGCCGACTTGGACCGGGCGGGGATCACCGCACGCTCCAACGGTGTGCCGATCGTCGTCTCCGGGGCCGTCCGCGTGGATGCCGAGGAACCGCAACGGACGGGACTGGCCATCCAGCTCGGGGTGGCTGCTGATGATTCCTGGGTGGTGTCCGGCGACCGACTGGAGGGGCGTGAGGAGTCCCTCGAGCTGATCAACCCCGGAAGCTCCACCGCGGTGGTCGATGTAGGGCTGTTCAACGGGGTCGCCGCGCTCCGGCCCGATGACCTTCAGCAGCTCGAGGTGCCGGCCGGCAGCAGCCGGACCATCGACCTCCTCGATCACCTGGAGACGGCCGATCACTGGAGCGCCTTCGTGACCGCATCGGAGGGGGAGCTCGTGCTGGGCCGGGTCGGTCGCGATGCCGACGGCCCCCTGCACCTCACTGCGGTCCCCGGCAGCTCCTCTGCAGGGTGGGCACCGCACCACAGCGGCCTGACCCCCCTCTACGCCGAGGATCTCAGCCGGCAACTGCGCACGCGATCCGGACTCGACGCCGAGCCTCCGGATCCCGACGACGACGATGCTGAGCCGGGCGGCGACCTGCCCGGTTTCGGCGACACCGATGACGAGGACCCGGCTGCGCCCGAGGACGAAGACGGCAACGGCGCGTAGGTGACCCGGGGATGGCTCGTGTCGGCCCGGCGCCGACCGGTCCGAGCCCGTCGCCCCGGTCGTCGAGGTCGCTGAGCGGTTCGCGGAAGCAGGGGCCGGACCACCTCGTCGACCGGGTTCGGTGCTCGGTGGCTGGACCACGGCCAGCACGTAGATCACAACTATCGGTTGGGAACCGAACTGGCACCTAAGACAGCCAACCGGCTGCTGACGGTTGCGGCTCGGGGGCGGATGCTTGCTGACTTCCACCGTTGTGGTTTAGCGTGCCCGTGTGGCAGCACAGCGATCGGGCGCTCTCGGCGTCGTGGGTGATACGTCACCGACCGTGTGGTCGGCGGCGGGTAGCTCCACGGCTTCGATGCCAGCTGACCGTCGCTGCGCTCGACCCGACTGCCGCGCCGAGGCGCGCGCGACCCTCACCTTCAGCTACTCCGACCAGCAGGCGGTGCTCACCGGGCTGACCGCGGATCGTCGTCCACAGACCTACGATCTCTGCCCCCAGCACGCCGCCCGAACCTCGGCGCCCTACGGCTGGCAGCTGCGCGACGACCGACCCGAGGACCAGCGTCGTCCCGTCGACGCGCCCGTCGTCCCTGCCGATCTGGGCAGCGATCACACGGTCGCGGTGCTGGCCGCGGCGCTGCGGCGCACGCCGTCAACGGCGCAGAGCGCGACGCCGGGCACGGCCTCGTCGCCAGCGCCCGGCCCGGGCTCGCCGGAGCACCCAACGGCTGCGGCCGCATCAGCGGTGGGTACGGATGCGGCGAGCGAGATCGACGCGCTGATCGACGCTCCGCATCCAACGGCGACCGCAGCGGTGCACGCTGCTGCTGGGGATGCGGATGGCGGGCATGAACCGGCACGCAGACCGCGGCCGGTCCTCGCCGCCCGTGCCCGTGGGGGCGGCGATCTCGCCTCCGGAGCTCCCGTCGCCGACTGGTGAGCACCCGCACGGTCGGGTCGGACCAGGGGCCGGCCTTGGGTGTCGCCTGGTCGGTGGCGCCTCCACCGTGGACCGTGGCACATGTGGTTTCTTGGGAGCCGGACGGATACCTAGGACACGTACCGATCACCGGGGCGCAGCGCCCGAAGGCCCGCAAACCAGGGACCGGGACCTCGAGAGCAGAGCGCCCGGGCAGGACCGAGGAGCAGGACCGTGACGATCCCGCGTGAGCTCATGGACCGCATCAGGCGGTTGGACGAGTACGAGCTGCGTCGGCTGCTGATCGTCGTGCGGGGCCTGCTGCTCGAGGTCGACGGTCCACCAGACGACACCGAGCTCGGCCTGCCACCCAAGCTCAGCTACCGCCAGGAGTGGGTGCGCTGCGGCAAGGACACCTGCGGCAGCTGTCCGCACGGTCCCTACTGGTACGCCTACTGGAAGCAGGATGGACGGACGCGCAAGCGCTACATCGGTCGCCACCTGCCCGGTCAGCCGATGGAGCGCGTGGAGCCGGATCAGGCGGACGTCGGGGCGAGCGGACCGGGCGACGCCTCTCGCTGATCTCGCACGGCTCGGCCGGCTGCGTGGCACGGCAGTAGGCTCCAAGGCGTCCGACGGAGGTGGGTGGTGCAACTCGACGAGCGCCTGCTCGAGATCCTGATCTGCCCGGAGTGCCACGCCGAGGTGGAGTACAAGGAACGCCGCCAGCTGGTGGTCTGCACCGGCTGCGGCCTGCGCTATCCCGTCCGCGACGGCATCCCGATCATGCTGGTCGACGAGGCCACGCGTCCGCGCTGACTTCCGCGACCCATGCACAGCCGCGCAGAACCCGCGGTCGCTGTCCGATGCTGCGGTGTCATGCTGGGGGAGTGCACACCGCGCGATTCCCCTTCGCCCACGGCCTCCTCGAGCTGCTGGCCCCGTCGCGCTGCCTCGCGTGTCGCGCACGAGCAGCGCTGCCGTGGTGCCCTGGCTGCGCCGCGCAGGTCCGCGTGCTGCCCTCGGGCTGTCCACGGTGTGCCGCTCCGAGAGGAGCGGCCCATGCCTGTTGGCCCGCCGACGCGCCCGTCACCTCGACGGTCGCGCTCTACGACTACCGGGGTCCGCTCCCACCGGCGGTGACCACGGCGAAGGTGGCCGGGGCACGAGCCGCGTGGCCGGTGCTGGGGCGGGCACTTGCCGAGCGGGTCGCGGCCGAGGGTAGCCAGGCTGATGTCATCACCTGGGTGACCACGGCCCGGGAGCGTGTGCGCTCGCGAGGGGTCGATCACGCTGCGGTGCTCGCGAGGGTCGTGGGGCGTCGGCTGTCGATACCCGCCGTACGGCTGCTGGAAGCCCGTGCCGCGTACGACCACGACCGGTTCGAAGCGCGCCATCGGCTCCCTGGTACCCACGTCCTGCTCGTCGATGACGTGCTGACCACGGGGACGACGGCCTGGCGTGCCGCCGCCGCGCTCCAGGCGGCCGGAGCGGACCGGGTCGAGCTGGCCGTCCTCGCCCGTGCGGGCACACATCCCCTCGGTGCGGCGCGTGTGCACCGACCGCGGTCGTAGACGGGTGCTCCGGTCTGCGGCACGGAGCCGGTGCTAGCGTCGATTGCAGCCGGGATCGCTCGATCCGGCGGACAGGAGGCAGCGTGCAGGTCACCGTGCAGGGCAAGAACTGCGACGTGCCAGAGCGCATCCGCGACGATGCGACCGCCAAGCTCTCACGCGTCAGCCGGCTCTTCGACCGGTTCATCGATATGGAGGTCGTGTTCACCGAGGAGACCAACCCCAGGATCGAGGACCGCATCCGCTGCGAGGTCGTCCTGCACGCGAAGGGCAAGTACCTGCGTGCGAGCGGCGCAGGTCCCGACCACAGCACGGCGATCGACCGGGCGGAGGCCAAGCTGGCCCGGCAGGTGCGCAAGCTCAAGACCAAGCTCGTGTCCAAGCCCCGTCTGGACGCCGCCAACGCGGTGGCGGCCGGGTCGATGCCCATGCAGGAGTCGTCCGACTGATCGGACCGCCCGCAAGGCCGGCGTGCCTGCGGCGCAGGTGCCCGGGCACGTCGGCGGACGGACGTCCGGGTGAGCCACCGGACACTCGTCACGTACCATCGAGTACACGCGCGCTTGCACACGGCCGGCGTGCGACCTCGAACGTCGTGGAGAGTGCCCACCGTGCCACCAGTGCTCGACAAGATCCTCCGGGCTGGGGAGAACAAGCAGGCCAAGCACCTCCAACGGGTGGTCGAGGCCGTCAACGCTCGTGAGCCGGAGATGCAGGCCCTCTCCGACGCGGAGCTGCGGGCCAAGACCGATGAGTTCCGCCGCCGGCTCGACGATGGCGAGACGCTCGACGATCTCCAGGTGGAGGCGTTCGCCGTCGCGCGCGAAGCTGCCTGGCGGGTGCTGCTCGAGCGCCCCTTCGACGTGCAGGTCTTCGGTGGGGCGGCGCTCCATGCGGGCAACATCGCGGAGATGAAGACGGGTGAGGGCAAGACCCTGACCTCGACGATGCCGATGTACCTCAACGCCTTGACCGGCAGGGGCATCCACATCGTCACGGTCAACGAGTACCTGGCTAAGCGCGATGCCGAATGGATGGGGCGCGTCCACCGCTTCCTCGGCCTCACGGTGGACGTGGTCTACTCCCGCCAGCCGAAGGCGGCCAAGCGTGAGGCCTACGCCGCCGACATCACCTACGGCACCAACAACGAGTTCGGGTTCGACTACCTCCGCGACAACATGGCGCTGCAGAAGGAGCGCCAGGTCCAGCGTGGCCACCACTTCGCGCTGGTGGACGAGGTCGACTCGATCCTGATCGACGAGGCCCGCACACCGCTGATCATCTCCGGGCCGGTCGAGCAGTCGCAGAAGCTCTACCAGGTGTTCGCGCGGCGCGTCGCGCCGAACCTGCAGCGTGGCGAGGAGGGCGATGCACCTGGCGAGACCACGGGTGACTACGTCATCGACGAGGCCAAGCGGACCGTGGCGGTCACCGAGCAGGGCATCGCCAAGGTCGAGCAGCTGCTGGGGGTCGACAACCTCTATGAATCGGTCAACACCCCACTGATCCACCACCTCCAGAACGCGTTGAAGGCCAAGGAGCTCTACAAGCGCGACCGCGAGTACATCATCGTCGACGGCGAGGTCCAGATCGTCGACGAGAACACCGGACGCGTGCTCCCCGGCCGCCGCTACTCCGAGGGCCAGCACCAGGCGATCGAGGCCAAGGAGGGGGTGGAGATCAAGGCCGAGAACCAGACCCTGGCCACCATCACCCTCCAGAACTACTACCGCACCTACGAGCGACTGGCCGGCATGACGGGGACGGCGAAGACCGAGGAGTCGGAGTTCCTCGAGATCTACGGCCTCGGTGTCGTCGAGGTTCCGACCAACCGGCCGGTGATCCGCGAGGACCAGCCCGATCTGATCTACAAGAGCGAGCAGGCCAAGTTCGAGGCCGTCGCCCAGGAGATCGAGGAGCGCAACTCGAAGGGCCAGCCGATGCTGGTCGGCACGACCTCCGTGGACAAGTCCGAGCACCTCTCCAAGCTGCTGAAGCGTCGCGGTGTCAAGCACGAGGTGCTCAACGCCAAGAACCACGCCCGTGAGGCGCAGATCGTCTCGGAGGCGGGTCGGCTCAATGCGGTCACGGTCTCGACCAACATGGCGGGTCGGGGTACCGACATCGTGCTCGGTGGCAACGCCGAGGAGGTGGCGAAGGAGGCCGCTGCCCAGCTCGGCGAGGACGCGACCCAGGAGGAGCGTGAGGCCGCCTTCGAACGGGCGATGGCCGAGGTCGGCCCCGCGTTCGAGGAGGAGGCGGCCAAGGTCAAGGAGCTCGGCGGTCTCTACGTGATCGGTACCGAGCGGCACGAGTCACGGCGCATCGACAACCAGCTGCGTGGTCGCTCCGGCCGACAGGGGGACCCGGGCGAGAGCCGCTTCTTCCTCTCGCTCGAGGACGATCTGATGCGGCTGTTCAACGCCTCGGCCGTCGACAAGATCATGACCCGGCTGAAGATCCCCGACGACGTCCCGATCGAGCACAAGTGGGTCTCCAAGGCCGTCGCCAACGCCCAGGGTCAGGTCGAGAGCCTCAACTTCGACCGCCGCAAGAACGTGCTCAAGTACGACGACGTGATGAACGAGCAGCGCAAGGTCGTCTACCGCGAGCGTCAGAGCCTGCTCGACGGTGACGCCGACGAGGTCGACGAGCTCGCGCAGCGCTACCTCAGTGACACCATCGAGGCGTTGGTCGATGAGCACTGCCCGCGAGGGGTGTTCCCCGAGGAGTGGGACCTCGACGGCCTGGCCATGCGGCTCGAGCAGATCTACGACCACAGCTTCGACTTCTCCGATCTCGATCTCGAGACGATCGACCGCGCGCAGCTGATCGAGGACCTCTACAG
>JBKGZF010000062.1:0-9356 GCA_046545715.1 Nitriliruptoraceae bacterium
ACTCGACCGCTGACTATGGGCGGCAGCGGGCTCCGGCCCCAGCGCGCATCATCACGGCTTGGTGCGCGCGTGCCAGTAGTCGGGACGCCGTCGAGCGTGCGCAACCGCAAGGACTCTCAGCTCTTCCAACTTGACCAAGTACGCGATGCGGTAGGGGAAGCGGGAGATCGGGAGCTGGCGGACCAAGGGGCTGGGTGGCACGCCTGGCACGGGGGCGCCGGAGTCCGGCGAGGCCGCCAGGTGCTCTACAGCCTGGTCGGCTGCCGCGAGGAAGGCCAGCCCCAGTCCGGACCGCTGAGCCTCGTACCAGGGCGCGGGTTCCTCAAGCTCAGCCGATGCCTCCGGTTCGAAGAGGACCCGTCGGCTCACCCGTCCGTCAGAGCTCGGTCGACACGATCCCGAACCTCACCCCAGTCCTCGCCCGACGTTTCGCCGGCCAGGACACGTCGCGCGCGTCGCTCGAGCTCCTCTGCCCAGGCTTGGTCGACGGCTGCGTCGTCATCCTCGGCAGGGCCCTCAAGGCTGACCAAGAGCTCGGCGACCAGGTCTGCTCGCTCCGGCTCAGAGAGCGAGAGGGCTTCGCGAAGCAGGGTCTGCGCGTGATCAGTCATGAGGTGATCGTACCCGTCGACCTCGATGCGCCGGCTACGAATCCACAGCGGCCGCCGCCCCGCGCACCTCCATGACGGCGGCTGCGGTCACGTTTCACTATGGGCGAATCAGCGGTCGAGCCCTTCCGCCCAGAGTCACGGTCTTGAGCGGCGTGAGGTATCGCTCACCGGTCCTACGTCCGGACCACAGCATCCGGGCGATCCTTGGGGGACGAGGTGGATGTGCGGTATCGAAGTGGTATCATGCGTGCATGGCACTCACACTGCGCACCGACGACCAGCTCGAACGGGCCCTCGCGGCTCTCGCCGAAGCCGAGGGTCTCTCCCGGCAAGAGATCATCCGCCGGGCCGTTCTCGAGCGCTATGACCGCGCCCACCATCGTGCCCGGGTCGAAACCAGCACCGAGCGTATGGTCGATCGGTGGAGCGACGTACTCGATCGTCTCGGCTCGGTGTGACCTCCGTCGAGTACCTCGACCTGGAAGATCTGCTCAGTCTCGTTCGCGCGCTTAGAGCGGGGCCCGTACGTGATCCGGGGCTGCTCGATGCCGCTTGTGCACGGCCTGGTTCGACGGTGTTCGGTGAGGACGTCTATCCCACGTTGGAGGAGAAGGCCGCCGCGCTGCTGCACTCGCTGGTCCGTAACCACGCACTTATGGACGGCAACAAGCGTCTGGGCTGGCTGGCCACCGCCGTCTTCCTCGACCTCAACGGCAAGCCCCCGAGGCTTTCCGACGACGCGGCGTTCGGTCTCGTCATGTCGATCGCCGAAGGAACACTCGAAGTAGACGAGATCGCTGCCCGCCTCACCACGGAATGACGTCACCCCCCAGCCGAAGGTGAATAGCCGGCTCCGCCGTCGCACGTCACGGTGATGACCACGGTGCCGAGCTTCTGTTCCGTTTCGACGTAGCGGTAGGCATCGACGACGTCGTCGAGCGGGAAGGTGCGGTCCACGACCGGCCGCGGTCCTCTGCTCGCGAGCAGTTCGCGGTCCAGCGCTAATCGCCGCACCGCTCCCCAGGAGACCGCCCTGGGAGACGGACGAGCGAGCAGAATGGGCGCTCGGAGGTCCCGCTGGGTCTCGTCCGTCAAGGTGCTGCCGCGGCAGTGCTCACGCAGCCGGCCTCGCTCGTCGCCGGCGCTGGCCCTCGGTGCGTGCACGGTGTGTCGGAGACCACCGCGAACCCTGCGCTCGACCTCGGCGAGATCGAAGCTCGAGTAGCCTCAGCTCGCGATGGAGGGCACGATGACGCGGCCATTCAGCAACATCGACGTGTTCGGTGCCGGACCCGTTGCGGGCAACCCGCTGGCGGTCGTGCACGACGCGCAAGGCCTGTCGACCGACCAGATGCAGCGGCTCACGCGCTGGCTCAACCTCTCGGAGACGACGTTCCTGCTGCCGCCGTCGGACCCTGCGGCGGACTACCGGGTGCGCATCTTCACGCTGGCTCGTGAGTTGCCGTTCGCCGGACATCCGACGCTCGGGACGTGTCACGCATGGCTTGAAGCCGGAGGGCGACCGAAGCGGCAGGACGTGATCGTCCAGGAGTGTGGTGCCGGCAACGTCCCGTTGCGGCAGATCGACGGGCGACTGGCGTTCTGCGCTCCTGAGCTGCTGCGCTCAGGCCCGCTCACCGGCGAGGAGCTGACCGAGCTCACGACCGCCGTCGGGATCGATCCCGCGGACGTGATCGACGGGGCGTGGGTAGACAACGGGCCCGGTTGGGCGGCGCTGCTGCTATCCAGCGCCGAGCAGGTACTCGCCGTCGAGGCGCCGACGAGCCATGCGACCCAGCTCGACATGGGCGTGGTCGGGTTCCATCCCCCGGGTGCCGAACCCGACGTCGAGGTACGAGCGTTCTTCAGCGACGCCCATGGCAGGGTGGTCGAGGACCCCGTCACCGGCAGCCTGAACGCGTCGGTGGCGCAGTGGCTGATCGGATCCGGGCGCGTTGGTGCCCCGTACGTCGCCGGACAGGGCCGCAAGGTCGGCGCAGATGGTCGCGTCCACCTCAGCCTCGACGAGGACGGCGCCATCTGGGTCGCGGGTGAGACCACCACGCTGGTTGAAGGCACCCTGCGCCTCTAGTTCGAGGTCGCCTCGGCGAAGGTGCCGGTCCTCGTGGCGACCTCAGGGGCGGCCCAGGATCCATCCTGAACGAGGGGCGTCCAACCTCGTGGACGCCGCCGCCCATCGTCACGGCGTGAGTGGGCTGGTGGCGATGCGGGGGGAGGGCGTGCCTGCAGGCCGGGGCCGCGAGCTACGGGTGCCAGGCTCGCAGCATGCTGGCCATGATGCGGAAGGGTGCGCTGCGGGCTCGGGTGGTGGCCTGGTCGATGCTGCCGGCGAGGTCCACCCCCAGTTCGGGGCAGCGGAACAGCCAGGTACCTATGACGCCGGCATGGCCGACCAGCGTGACCGGCCGTCGGCCGGGAGTGATGAGCCGGTTGACCGAGAAGATCCAGGTGCCCAACCCATAGCGGTTCGGGATCATGTTGCGCAGCAGGTTCGACCGTTCCAGGAACAGGCCTGTGACCTCTGGGCGCTCGAACAGCTCGCCCGCGAGCAGCGTCTGGTGGAAGCGCAGGAGGTCGCCGGTGGTGGAGGCGAGGTCGTTGCTGGACTCGAGCATCCCGGGCAACTCGACGGGCCGGTCCTTGCTGCACACGGGCGCGAGCGGATCGGTCCGACCGGCTGCTTGCGAGCGGCCGGGAAGCCAGGTGTGGGCGAGACCCAGTGGGGTGAGGATCCGCTCGGCCAGCAGGTTCGCGAACGGTCGGTCGGTGGCGCGTTCGAGGATCGCGATGAGCAGTTGGAAGCCGGTATCGGAGTAGCGGGCGCGTTGGCGGCCAGCGGCGAGATCCTGTGGCGGGAAGTGGGGGGCGTGCTCGTCGCGGACCATGCTGATCATGTCGTCGAACGTCCAGGCACGGTCCCGTCCCGCGATGAGGTCCTGGAACAGGCTCGGTGCGCCCGTGTTCGGCTTGTCCCAGTAGTCGGGGAGCCCGGAGGTGTGGCTGAGCAGGTGCCGGATGGTGATCGCGGGCGTATGGTCGACGCCCTCGATGACCTGCAGCCGCTCGGTGGTCTCGGGCGGAAGGTGGTCGCCGAGCCGGTCGTCGAGGGCGAGTTCGCCCCGTTCAGCTGCCTGCAGCACCAGCGTCGCGATGAACCGCTTGGTGACGCTCGCGATGAAGAACGGCGTGTCCGGTCCAAGCGGGGGGCCATCGATGCTGGACGCACCTGCAGCACCGCGCCACCGCTGGGTGCCATCCGCGGAGGTGACCGCCATCGTCGCGTGATGCAGACCACCTCGGCGCACGGTGGCTTCGAGCAGCGAGGTCAGCCGGCCGTCGACCTCCTCGCTGACGCGGTTGTCGGGACTGGTGAGCGTGGCGGCGGGCTTGGCCGGCCCCATCGGATCCTCCGATCCAGCTGGACATGACCGGGGAGAACGACATGCAGTGGAGCACGCCCTCGCAGGGTCACCCAGAGGCGTAGGACCCGACCACCATCCGCCACGCCGTCGCGAACGAGCCGTCTCACCAGGATCGGCACCAGGCCCCTGAGCTACTCGAACACCGTCGCTTCCTCGAGCATGGCTTGCAGCGTGGAAACGAACCGTGCGGCCACGCTCGGGCGACTCGCCGCGGCCCGTAGCCCAAGTCGACGCACCGGACTCGGCACCCGCTCGAGCATCGTCCGTCGCCGCTCGCCCGGATCGCGTCCAGCCGCACGCTGCCTGGCCTGCCGCAGCTCGGCCGCGAGCTCATCGACGCTCCGCCGTCCAGCATCGCGGACGATGTGGGGCAGGGGCACGCTGGCACCGTCGGCCTCGTGCTCAGCGGTCACCACGACGTCAACATCGTGGAACCGGACGAGTCGCTGCCCGGCACGCCGCACGTTGATGTCGGGATGCGCGGCGACGGCACGTCCGACACAGGCCACCACGAACGTGGTGAACGTGACCGGCACTGCGCGCTGCATGAGCGACCGCCGTGCCCGGCTGACGTCGACCTCGAGCAGCCCGTGAACGACCGGCACACGCTTCGAGAACCGCAACAGATCGAGGACCTCACGGCGGCCGGGCGGCAACGACGCGACCTCGTACGGCCCACGTTGCACATCCATGCCTTCCCGTCTGGTGGTCCCGGGCGCTGCGGCTAGGCCCGGTGTCCGCTAGCCCACCGAGACCCTCGCATCGAACGGGCAGGGATCGCCAGAGCCTTGCGTCCCGGCCTGCTGCACCTCGATCGCACGCCGCCGAGCTGCGACATGATCGCGTGACCAGCCCGGTGGATCGGCCCGGTACGGTGCCTTCAAGTTACGGATCCGTAGCTTGCTACGGCCGCCGAGAGGGGCTCCTGTCCGCATGGCCCGTCCCCGTTCAGACCACGCGAACTACGCGCGTTCGCCCGTCAGAGCGACCACCGAGCAGGCGCGTCCGCTGTTGCGGGGCAAGCTCCATGCCGCAGCGGTGGTGCTGCTCGCCGCGAGCGCGCCCTGGCTGTGGTCGATCGCCGAGCGCGGCGCACCCCGGTTGACGGTCGTGGTCTACCTCCTCGGCGTCGGCGCGATGCTCGCGGTCAGTGCCGTCTACCACGTGCCCGAGTGGGGCGAGTCAGCCAAACGGGCGCTGCGCCGGGCGGACCACTCGGCGATCTTCCTGGGCATCGCCGGCACCTACACGCCGCTGCTGTTGGTCGCGACCGACGGGTGGTTCCAGACCACCATGCTGGCCGCCATCTGGGCGGGCGCGGCCGCCGGCATCGCGATCGCCAACATCTGGATCCACGCCCGCCCGTGGGTCGTCGCCACCCCGTACGTGGTCCTCGGGTGGGTGTCGGTACTGCTGCTGCCCGCACTGCTGCGGCTGTCGACCACCGTCACGGGCCTGGTGATCGCCGGCGGCGTGGCCTACACGCTCGGAGCGGTCGTCTACGCCCGCAAGCGCCCCGACCCGTGGCCGCGCGTGTTCGGGTTCCACGAGCTGTTCCACGCGCTCACGGTCGTCGCGGTCGCCACCCACTGGACCTCGGTCTCGCTGGCGCTGCAGGCCTAGCGCCTGACCTGACCCGCCCGGCACCATGGGTGCGTGGACCCGAGCCTGGCGCAGGACCTGCTGGCGCTGCTTACCGAGCGTCAGCAGCGAGCGATGCAGCGACGCGATGCCCTACAGGGAGACCTCGCCGACATCGTCGAGCGCTCGTCGGACGCCTCCCGGGATGACGAGCATGACCCCGAAGGCGTGACGATCGCCTTCGAGCGGGCACAGGTCGCCTCGCTCTTGGCCGCAGCCGAATTGGAGCTGGTCGACGTCGACCGTGCCGTCGATCGGGTCCGGGCCGGCACCCATGATCGCTGCCAAGCCTGTGGCGGCGAGGTTCCGGCGGAGCGACTACGAGCCCGCCCCGCGACACGGACGTGTGTCAGCTGCTCCCGCGCGGGCACCGTGGGAGGCTGACGAGCCCGCGCACGATCCGAACCGCGGGGTGACGGTCGGTCAGCCCGCCACCTGGTGGCCGCCGCACCGCGGGCGTGTCCCCCGCGGCTGCCGCCTACCGTCTAGGGCCGCTGGCCCGTGGCGCTGGTCACCACCTCGAAGCCCCAGAGCTCCGAGCCGGTGGCCGCTGGCGCCTGCCCGCCCTGGCCACCGTGGCCGCCATGGCCGCCGTGCTCACCGTGGCCGCCGTGCTCACCGTGGCCACTGTCACCGGCGTGCTGCGACGCAGCGTCCTGGTCGGCGTCGCCGCCCCCCTGCGCGTGGCCGCGCTGGAACGCATCGGAGTTGAGCCACGCCTGGAAAGCCTCTTCGTCACGCCAGCGGGTCACCACTAGGTAGCGGTCGGTGCCCTCGGTCGGACGCAGCAGGTCGAACGACTCGAAGCCGTCGACCGTCTCCACCTCGCCGGCCCGGGCGGCGAAGCGCTGCTCGAGCAGCTCGCCGCGGCCCTCGGGTACCTCGATGACGTTGATCTTGACGACCGACACGGCACGCTCCTGACACGGTTGGCACGGGCTGCCGAGGCTAGCGATGACGAGGTGGGCTGCGATCGCGGCGCGGCCGAGCGGTGAGCTCAGCCCCCGCTGTCGTAGAGCTGCTCGATCTGCCGGGGGTGGCGCTCGATCACGGCACCGCGCCGCAGCTTCTGCGACGGGGTGAGCAGCTGGCTGTCGATCGTCCACTCCTCGCTCACGATGGTCCAGCTGCGGACCTGCTCGCGCCGGGACAGCTCGGCGTTGGCCTCGTCGACCGCGCTTGCGACCTCGGCGACCACCTCGGGATGGTCGACGGCCTGCTGTGGAGACATCGGTTCCAGGCCACGTCGGCGGCACCACGACGCCAGGGCTTCGCCGTCGAGCGCGATCAGCGCCGCGATGTAGGGGCGCCGGTCCCCCACCGCGCACACGTGGGCGATCAGCGGCGAGCGCTCCCGCACCGCGTTCTCGATGGCCGAGGGCGCGACGTTCTCGCCCCCGGAGGTCACGATCAGGTCCTTGCTGCGGCCGGTGATGCGCAACGAGCCGTCCGGATCCAGGTGGCCGAGATCCCCGGTGTCGAGCCACCCATCGGCGTCGAGCACCTGCTGGGTCGCCTCCGGCCGCCGGTGGTAGCCGGCGAACACCTGGGGCCCACGCACCAGCACCTGAGCCTGCCCGCCGATACGGACCTCGGTGCCCGGCAGCGGCGGCCCCACGGTCCCCGGGCGGGTGTGGCCGGGACGGGTGATGCTGACCACCGCGGTGGCCTCGGTGAGCCCGTAGACGTCGAGGATCTCCAAGCCGATGCCGGCGAGGAAGACCTCCAGCTCCTCGCTCAGCGGTGCGCCGCCCGAGGCCATGCGGCGCACCCGGTCCAGCCCGATGGTGCGCCGGACCTGCTCGAGCACCAGCCGGTTGAGCACCGCGTGGCGCAGCTTGAGCGACCGGGGCACGGCCCGACCGGACAGTCGCAGAGCCGCCTGACGCTGCCCGACCTCGATCGCGGTCCGCGCCAACCAGCGGCGTGCACGGCTTGGCTCCTGCTCGATGCCGTCCAGCAGCCGCTCCCGCAGCTTCTCCCACACCCGCGGCACCCCGAACAGCAGCTGGGGACGCGCGGTCCGCAGCGCGTCACCGAGCAGGTCGATGCTCGGCACGAAGTAGGCGGTGAGCCCATGGCCGATGGCCAGGTAGTGGGAGACCACCCGCTCGGCGATGTGGGCGAAGGGCAGGTAGGACAGCACCCGCTCCCCCGCCTCGAGGCCGATCACCGACGGCAGCGTCTCGATCTGGTAGAGCACGTTGCGGTGGGTGATCACCGCACCCTTGGGCTCACCGGTGGTGCCGGAGGTGTAGACCAGGGTGACCGGATCGTCCGGCCGCAGCTCACCGCGGATCCGCTCCAGTGCCGCGAGCTCGTCGGTCGCCGGGTACCGCCCCCACCAGCGCAGCTGGTCGTAGCTGACCACCCGGTCGCCGAGCCGCACTCCGCTCGGGTCGAGCACCACCACCGCACGCAGCCGCTCGAGCTGCGACCACACCTGCTGCCAGCGAGCCAGCATCGCCGCGTCCTCGACGACCGCGACGACCGCGCCGCTGTCGGTCGCGACGTGGGTCAGCTGCTCGCGTGGCAGCTCGACGTAGAGCGAGGCGGGCACGGCACCCGCCAGCAGCGAGGCCACGTCGCAGATCACGTGCTCGGGGCGGTTGGCCAGCATCAGCGCGACGTGCTCGCCGGCCACGACCCCGAGCCGCCGCAGCCCGACCGCCACGGCCACCGCCTCCTCGCGGTACTGCGACCAGGTGTGGGTCCGTGGCTGCTCACCTGCGCCGGTGACCAGCGCCTGCCGGTCGCGGTTGCGGTCACAGGTGGTGTGGAACAGCTCCACCAGCGTTGCAGCGGACGGCTCTGCCACCTCGGCTCCTGTCCTCGAGCCTTCCACCCCAGCGAGCCGCCGCCTCTGCGGCCAGGGGCGATGGTCGGAGGTGGCCGCGTCCACAGTGCCCCTCCCACCGTGCTGCTCCGCCGTTGGGCCCGCACGGGCTGAGCGGTGCGGGCTGAGCGGCACGGGCTGGGCGGCACGGGCCTACCCTGGCTGCACCTGCCCGCATCGCGACCCGAGGCCCCAGACGATGGCCCGCATCCCCGACAAGCGCGAGAACCAGCGCCGCTTCGCCGAGCTCGACCCTCAGCACCGCCGCGCGATCGTCCGGGCGGTCAACCGTGGCGAGCCGGTCGGGGTCCGCAAGCACGCCGCGCTCGCCGTCGGCCTGGCCGAGCGCCAGCAGCGCTTCTGGCGGCTGGCCTGGCTGATGGGCCCGGCGCTGGGCGTGGTCCAGGCCTTCGCGGTCGATCCGATGGTCGGGCTGATCAACGGCCTGATGGCCACCTTCGGGATCGCGGTGGTGTCGTGGTGGTTCTACACGCGCGCCCGTCGCGCCGAGCAGCTCAACCGCCAGATCGCCGAGGGCCGCAAGGCACCCGGCCCCCGTCCCAAGCCGTCCGGGGGCTCGGATGGCGCGGCCGCGGGATCTGGGACGTCGAGGTGGCGCGTCTGGGAACGCTTCACGCGCCGGGACGCTGGCAGCGGCAGCGCTGCTGGTGGCTCGTCGAGCGGCGGCGCCACGGGACGCCGGGATGCCGGCAGCGGCGACGGTGACAGCGACGGTGGCCGCCACCTGCCGCGGTCGACCGGCCGGCTGCCTGGCTCGCGCAGAGGTTCATCCGGCGGTGGGTCGGGCGGCGGTGGGTCGGGCGG
>JBKGZF010000063.1:0-9222 GCA_046545715.1 Nitriliruptoraceae bacterium
GCCGGCTACTTCGCCGTGCTCTACCGCAAGGTCACCGCCACGATCCGCGATGGGTTGGCCGCCGGCTTCTTCGACGATGCCGAGCGCATGGAACGTCTCGACGTGCTGTTCGCCGAGCGCTACCTCGAGGCGGTCCAAGCTCGTCGCGACGGCGGGCGCCCCACCGACTCCTGGTCGCTCGCGTTCGAGGCCGGTGACCGCTGGCGGCCGCTGGTGCTCCAGCACCTGTTGATCGGGATCAACGCCCACATCAACCTCGATCTCGGCATCGCCGCGGCCAAGTGCTCTCCCGGACCAGAGCTCGCTGAGCTCCGTGCGGACTACGACCGCGTCAACGGGGTCCTCGCCGCCATGACCGCCAGCGTGCAGACGGACCTGGCCAGGATCTCACCGTGGATCGGCGTATTGGATCGCATCGGTGGCCGGACACCGGATGAGCTGATCCGCTTCAGCATCGTGGCTGCTCGCGCCGGCGCATGGGCGTTCGCGACCGAGCTCGCCGCTGAGCCAGGGTCGAGGTGGCCGGCGATGATCCACGAGCGCGATCTCCGCGTGGCACGGGTCGGCGAGCGGGTGCTGCATCCAGGCCCGCTGATGAGCAGCGGACTGCTCCTGATCCGCCTGCGGGAGCGAGGTGACGTGGCTTCCAACCTCGAACTGTTGCGCACCGCCTCACAACCGTCGTTCGAGACCATCGAGGCGCGGGTCGAGGAGCTCTCGCTCCAGCCGTGAGGCGGGCACGCGCCCTGCGGGATCGATGCTGGCGGCACCCGCGGTGCAGCGGGGCGGGGCACAAGGGTCGATGCGGTGACCTTCCCGGTGTCCACCGGCTGCGCTAGCGTCCCCGTGGTCGCGAGGTTGGGAGTCGCGCGGGGAGAGAGCGTCGTGATGGCTCGGCTGCCGGTGGTTTACGTACGAGGCTACGCGGGGAGCACCTCGGGGATCGATGCGCAGGTCGATGATCCCTTCTACGGCTTCAACCTGGGGTCGACCCATGTCCGGGTGGGCAGCAGCGGTGATCCGCTCTTCCACCAGTTCGAGAGCCCGCTGCTGCGGCTGATCCTCGACGAGGAGTACCAGCTGCTGGTCGAGGGCAGCCAGGCCGACTACCTCGACAGCCAGGACGACGGCTCAGTACCGCCTGCCAGCATCTGGATCCACCGCTACTACGACAGATCAGCGTCGACCTGGGGCGAGGAGCCCAAGGAGTTCCGGCTCGAGCGAGCCGCCGAGGACCTGCTGGAACTGATCGAGCTGCTCCAGCAGAAGACGGGCGCACCGAACGTGCATCTGGTCGCTCACTCGATGGGTGGCCTGATCTGCCGCAGCCTCATCCAGAAGATCATCCCGGATCGACGGCCGGACCGCTCGGCGACCGACTACGTCGCCCGGCTGTTCACCTACGGCACACCCCACGGTGGGATCGAGTTCGAGGTGGGCTTCGGGGCGCTCGAGCGTCTTCGCGACGCCTTCGGGTTCGCCGGATCGGATGTGTTCGGCCCGCGCCGGATGTACGAGTACCTCACGCCCGAGGCCGAGTTCGACCCGGATGGGCCACCCGAGGGCTGGAGTCCGCTGCACATCCCCGACGAGGTGTTCCCCAACGAGCGGATCATGTGCCTGGTCGGCACCAACCCGCAGGACTACGGCGCGGCGTTCGGACTCTCCGCCAAGGCCGTCGGTGAGAAGAGCGACGGGTTGGTCCAGATCGACAACGCCTACGTCAAGGGGGCCCGCTACGCCTACGTGCACCGCAGTCACAGCGGCCGGTACGGGATGGTCAACTCCGAGGAGGGCTACCAGAGCCTGCGCCGCTTCCTGTTCGGCGATCTGGCCGTCCATACCGAGCTGGTCGACCTGCGTCCGCCCAACGACGACCCCGACCTGGTGTGGCAGGCCGAGACCCGCCTCTCCGTCCGCGGGCTGCCGATCGTCATGCATGAGCAGCTCGCCGCTCATCACTGTCCGATACAGCTCGATCCCGCCGAAGTCGATGACGGCGAGGCCGTACCACTGGTCACCACCTACCTCTCGAGCTCCGCGAGCCGCCCCACCGACAAGATGCGCTACATGCTGCAGGTGCGGGTGCTCTCCCTGCGCCAGCACCGCAGCACCTTCCGCTTCTTCGACCACCTCGAGCAGGCGGCCGACTTCGACGATGTGCTCGTGGTCGATGTAGCCCACCGCGACACGGGCTTCGCCGCCTGGGCGGGGTGGAAGTCGCAGATCCCGACCCCCCTCCGCGATCACCGACCTGAGGGCTCACCTCTCACCGACGAGGATCCGGACGCCGGCACCTGGGTCGCGACCGTCCCGCTCGCTGAGAACGCGCGCGGCTTCCTCGGGCCCGATGCTGCGGTCCGTCTGACGGTGACGCCGCGGGTGAGCTGACGCTCACGCCGGGCACACCCGCGGGGAGTGGCCGGCTGCTCCGAAGCGGGCGATGCACCAGGGGTTACGCTCAGGGATGACCGACCGCGAAGCGACCATCGAGGGCGGGGTGGCCCAGGACGACGGGGACCGCGCACGGCCGTCGACGGACGTACTCGACGAGCTGGCATCGAGGCTGACAAGCATCGAGCGGCCGGCGGTCGTCCTCTCCGGAGCGGGGATCTCGGTCTCCAGCGACATCCCCGCGTTCCGTGGCAGCGGCGGGCTGTGGGCACGCTACGACCCGATGGAGTACGCCACCATCGAGGCGTTCCGGGCGGACCCGGACAAGGTGTGGCAGATGCTCTGGGAGCTCGACGCCGTACTGGAGGCCGCCGAGCCCAACCCGGCCCACCTGGCCATCGCTGAGCTGCAGGCGCTCGGCGTGGTCGCGACCGTGGTCACCCAGAACATCGACGGGTTGCATCAGCGGGCCGGTAGCGACGACGTCGTCGAGCTGCACGGCTCGCGCTCCTCGCTGACGTGCCTCGACTGTGGGTGGACGCAGACACGCGAGGTGGTCGCAGCTGGGCGACGCGGCGGTGGCGCGCCTCGGTGCGATGCGTGCGACGGTGCGCTCAAGCCGGACGCGGTCTTCTTCGGTGAGCCGCTCCCGGTCGCGGCCTGGCAGCGGGCCGAACAGCGGGTGCGCGACGCCCTGGACGTGCTGGTCGTCGGGACGGCCGCCGAGGTCGAACCGGCCGCCAGCCTGCCGTACCTGGCAGGCAGTGCCGGCGCGCGGGTCTGGGAGATCAACCCGGAACCGAGCCTGCCGATAGCGCGCCACATCCCGCGCCCCGCAGAGGCTGTCTTGCCCGAACTGGTCTCCCGACTGCGTGAACGACGTTCGGGAGCTGACCACGGCAGCCCGGGGTAGTACGCAGACGAGGCGCGAGCACACGACGTCCAGGAGCATCGGGGCCGAGGTGGATCCCATCGAACCGAGCCGCGGTGTAGGTGCCCTGCTGGGCACGTTCACCGGCGACGCGCTGGGCATGCCCTTCGAGGGACGCGATCACCGTGGGATCCCGGTTGAGATCGAGATGGAGGAGTCCCGTCTCGGTCGCGGCACCTACACCGACGACACCCAGATGATGATCGCGCTGGCGGAGTCGCTCGTGGCCTGCGGACGCGTCGAGGAGGAGCACCTCGCAGCGACGTTCCTCGACCTCTTCGATCCCGAGCGTGGCTACGGCCGGGGCACCCGTGAGGTGTTGACCCGGTGGCGGTCAGGGGAGTCGGTCTCCACGGCTGCGCGACAGCTGTTCGACGGGACCGGCTCACGTGGCAACGGTGCCGCGATGCGCATCGCGCCGGTTGCGGTGCGGTTCGCCGCGGATCGCGAGCGCCTGCTCGACGAGGCTGAGCGAAGCGCGCGCCTGACCCACGCACATCCGGTGGGGGTCGACGCAGCGGTCGTGCAGGCTGCGGCGATCGTCGCCGCGCTCGGCGGCGAGGACATCCTCGCCGTCGCGAGGCAGGCGGCCGACACCGACGAGCTGCGCCGAGCCCTGGATCGGACGGCCGAGCTCGCCGTGCCCTCGGCGAAGCCGTCGCAGGTGCACCGCGAGCTCGGCAGCTCCTCGGATGCCTGCGAGTCGGTCAGCGCGTCGATCTGCTCGGCCGTGGCGAACGGATCCTTCGAGGATGCCGTGCGCTTCGCGATCCGCCTCGGTGGCGACACCGACACGACGGCGGCGATGACCGGCGCCATCGCTGGCGCGCGCGAGGGGGCCGAGGGCATCCCCAGCCGTTGGTTGCGCGTGCTGGAGGACGGCCCCCGTGGCCGCAGCCACGTCGAGCGCCTCGGCGAGCAGCTGGTCGCGGCACGCGCCTGACCTGGCTACGAGCTGCAGGTCGGATGGCCTCATCGGTTGGGCTCGTAGCGTGAGTGGGTCGCTCGGTGCTGCCCTAGCCGCCAGCGGTATCCGATGATCGGGGCTCGAGCGGCTGCCTGCGCCAACGGACGTAGCCGACGAGCGCCAGGACTCCCGCGAGCACGAGGTTGGTGACGATGTTCTGGCCCTCCCCGCGGGGTACGTGCCAGGCAGCCGCGAGCAGCATCAGCAGCGTGAGGCCTGCGGCTGCCAAGGGGGTCAGAACGGGTTTGATCCGGGTGATCCCCGGCAGGATCAGGCCGAGTCCGCCGAGGATCTCGGCTGCGCCGCTGAGGTAGTGGAGCGCGTCGGAGAGCTCGTACATCCATGCGAGGGGATCGGGCAGCCCCTCGGGCACGACGAAGTGGAGCACGCCGATCGCGACGAAGTAGACGCCGAGGATGATCTGTGCGACCCAGGTCGTGCGATGCATCGCGACCTCCTGCGACGGTGCGGCGCGTGCTGCACCGCGGGGTCAGCCCCGGAGCTGGCTGGTGTGCAGCATAAGCGCTCGCGGTCCTTGCGAGCTCCAGGGTGTGGGCATGCCCCGACACCGCCTAGAACAACAGCCAGGCTGCGACGCCGCCGAACAGCAGGGCGTAGACGATCGCTTCCGACTGGATCCGCCAGAACACGTCTGGCCGCACGAAGCGCGGCTGGAGGTAGACGAGGCCCTCGATGTTGTTGGAGAAGGGTGTGGCCGCGGCGAGGTCGGCGTAGACGAACATCAGCCCGGCCAGGAAGGCGAAGCGCAGCCCGTAGGGCATGGCGCTGAGGGCGTCGAGGACCGGGTAGAGCACCGCCGACATCAGCACGGCCCGTACGAACTGTGCCGGGAGCATGACCCGTCCCGATCGCTGCCGCTCGGTCGGGTCGTCCATGTCACGCATGAAGGCGGTGAGCAGCGCTCCCTCGCCGCCGTAGAGGTCCTTGGTGAGCAGCTGCTGATTGAGCACGCCTGCGACGACGTAGGCGATCAGGTGGATGACGAGGAATCCGAGGCTGAACCCCACGTACTCCATGCTGCACTCCTTGGCTCAGGAGATGGCCCGATCCCACCGACCAGCGAGTGGTGAGGGATGTGCTGGGCCACCGCTGATCGGCAGCGTGGCCGCCGGGCCAGGGTCGCTGGCAGGGCAGTGGTTCCCGACCGTGGCGGTCCATGGTCGGATCGCAAGCGACCTCGGTCGCCCGGCCGGGCCCGGGTTGCGCCTGCGCCGTACCATGGCAGAAGTCGCCGAACCGAACCGGTCCTCGACGATGCGACGACGATCAAGGAGTGCGTGATGAGCAGCACCAAGTCACCTGCAGAGGTCAGCACGGCCGTCCGCTCGACGCTCGACGAGGACGCCAAGGCGTTCGTGCAGAGCAAGCTCCAGCCGCTGCTGGTCGACCTGGTCGATCTCTCGGTCACCGGCAAGCAGCTGCACTGGAACGTCGTGGGCGAGAGCTTCAAGTCGGTCCACGAGCACCTCGATGAGGTGGTCGATCAGTACCGGCTGTGGGCCGACGATGTCGCCGAGCGGCTCACCTCGATCGGGGTCTCACCTGACGGTCGCATCCAGCGTGTCGCCGGAGACTCGCCGGCTGATCCGGCGCCCGAGAGCTGGACGCACCGGACGGAGGTCATCGCCGAGATGGCCGATCGCATCGAGACGGTCGCCAAGGCCACTCGCGCGCGCCTGAAGGGTCTGGGCGACGTCGACCCTTCCAGCGAGGACCTGCTGATCGAGATCCTCGACGGGCTCGAGATGCAGCTGTGGATGTTCTCCGCCCAGCAGGCCTGAGCTCGACCCCGCGGACCGGCACGCACTCGATAGATGGCCGGTCCGCTCAGAGCCTGCGTTCGAAGTGGCGCTCGGTGGTATCCGACGGATCTTCGAGGTGGCGGCGCTCCCCGGTATCGCGGTAGCCCAACCGCGTGTAGAGCCGGTGAGCGTCCTCGAACCTCGTGTCCGACCACAGGTCCACGGCGCGCGCCCCGAGCCGTCGGGCATGCTGCTCGACGAGCTTGACCAGTGCGGTGGCCAGGCCCTCCCGGCGGTGGCCGGCGTCGACGTAGAGCCGCTTGAGCTCGATGGTCCCGTCGTCACGCAGCGGGCCGGCGCCGACCGTGGCAACGATGCGGCCACTTCGTTCGACCACCCACCAGGGGCTGTCGCGCTCCTGCGCCTCGGTACCAGGTGCGAGCAGGTCGTGATCGAGCCCGTCGAGGTCGAGCACGCAGCCCGGGTACTCGGCGAAGACCGAGCCGATCAGACGGATCAGGCCGTCGCGATCGGCGTCGTCGACGGGGCGTAGCCCCTCGATCACCCGTTGCCCGAGCGGTTGTCGCCGGCCGGGCCCGGACCGCGGTTCCCCGGCTGGTGATCCTGATCCGAGCCCTGGGCTTGCTCGTCGGGGCGGTTCAGCTTGGTGGTACCAGGGCTGCCAGCTGTGCGTGGCCCTGATCGATCGTCCGACGCATCGCCGTGGTCGGCCTTCCTCCCGCTGTCCGATCCACGTCCGTGTTCCGCCGCCTGGCCGCCGTTCGACCGTTTCGAAGGAGCCTGGTTGGTGCCTCCACGTCGGTCGTTCGCGCGGGGTGGCTCGCTCGACGGCTGGGCGTTGTCATCGACGTCGCGGCCCGGAGACGAGCCGCCGTTGCCGGGTGTCGCGCCCGTGGTACCGGGGGCTGAGCCGCTGCTGCCGGGCGCTTGGTCGCTGCTGCCAACGTCGTTCGCTGCACCGCCCCCGCGATCGTCAGAGCGCTCGCGACGATGCGGCGACGCGCTTTGGAGGTCCCCGCGGTCGGCGGCGATCGTCCGCGTCGTGTCCGCCGCACGAGGTGTGGCGGCGAGGTCACGTTCAGCGCTGACCTGCGGTGCCGTGGTGGCGGGCGACTCGGTCTGTGCCTGTGCTCGCTCCTGCTGTGACCGCTCCTCGGGCTCGGGCCGCTCGACATCCCGCCAACCCCCGGGGTCGACGTACCGCTCGGAGACCGGTGGCTGAGGTCGGGGCAGCCCGACACCGACGACCTCGGCCGCGTCAGCCACCATCCGCTGCGCGGGGTCGGGCAGCGTCCCCGCCAGTGCGAGCACGAGGGCCAGCGCCGCGGCGGCAGCGCTCGTTGCGGCCGCGACCGTGAACCGCTGCTTGAGCAGACTGCCGATGGTCGGCAGCGGGCGGTGGGTGGCACCACCCACCGTGGCGCGTGCCTGCTCGGCCATGATCGCGTCGAGGTGGCTGGCGGCCAGCTCGTCAGGGACAGCGCGCACCACGGCGCCGCGAGCTGCGACGAGCTGTTCGGCGACCAGCTCGTCCTCGAGCTCCTCGCTCCACCACCGGATGCGTTCAGCGTCCATCGTCATGCCCCTGATGCTGCCAGAGCGTGCGTTGCCCCGAAGATGTGACGTCCTGCGCGCCAGGCGCCCGCTCGGCCTCGACGTTATCCCCATCCGGTGCGCGCGTGGGCGTGGTGTCGTCGGTGAGCGCCTGACGCAGCGCAGCGGTCGCCCGACGCTGCAGCTGCTTGACGGCCCCCGCGCGCCGACCGGTGATGCGTGCGACCTCCGCGATCGACAGGTCGGCGATCACCCGCAGCAGCAGCACCGTGCGCTGGTCCTCGGTCAAGGTGGCCAGCGCCGGCTCGAGCTCGCCGAGTCCGATGTCGGCGACCACCTCGGCCTCGGGGTCGTCGGATGACGGCGGGGCGTGGAGATCCTCGACGGCCGTGGGATCGGCGGGACGGCGTGCGTCGCGTCGACGTGCGTCGATCAGGCGGTGGTGGGCGATGGTCAGTACCCATGACCGGAACTGCCCTGGACCGCCGTCGAAGCGTCCCAGGTCCCGGGCCACCTCGAGCAACACCTCACCGGCGACGTCGTCGGCATCCGGTAGGTGCTGCGCGCGCAGGTAGCCGATGAGCACCGGTGCGATGTCGTGGTAGAGGGCGGACCAGGCGGCAGGATCGCCCGTGCGTGCCGCGTCGAGGGTCCGGGCGAACGCACCTTCGTCGTTCATCGAGCGTCCGACCGTGTCAGGCGTGCCGCGTCGGCGGCGCGGCCGCGCCCACGCGGGTGGCCGAACCGCTGCTGGTGGCCGTCGCCGGTCAGCGCCAAGGTTGGTGGCCTCCACCTCGTGATCAGATCGGTCTCGTGGCTCGGGTCGGTGCGTGCTCAGCCCGGACCGGGCGGTCGGAACCTGTCACCTCTCGCGTCGGGATGCCAACCGCAGGGGTGTCCGGACGTCAGTTGTCCGCGATGGCGACGTGCTCGACGATGACGGGTCCGGTCACGGCGCCGGCCCCTAGCTCGGTCGTCATCGCGCCAGCACGACGCCCTTGGGCCACGTCGACGGGCCGGACCACTGATGGGGGCTCGGTGCCCACGTGCAGGTCGCCGGCCACTCCGCAGAAGCGCAAGGTCGCGTGGTCGCCGGTCTTGACCCCCTTGGTCCCACGGCTCTTGGGCGGGTACTCCGTGACGGCCGCGCGCTTGGCCCGCCCATCCGCGTCGACCGTGATGACCTCGGCGTCATCGGTGCCGCTGGGCAGCACCGTCGCGCTGACGAGCCTTGCGCCCTCCGGCAGGTTCATGCCGGCGACCCCGGTGGCGGAGCGCCCCATGCGGCGGACCTCGGTGACCGGGAAGCGGGTGACCAGGCCCGCGTCGTTGGCCAGCAGCAGGTGGTCATCATCACCCGCCACCGACACGGCCACGATCCCGTCGCCGTCGCGGACGCCCGCTGCGACCAGGCTGCGTTGGCGCGCGTCCACGAACTCGCTCAGCTCGGTGCGCTTGACCTGTCCCAGGGCGGAGACGGTGACCAACGTGCGGTCGTCGTGTTCGCGCGGCAACACGACCGCACCGGCGAGCGGCGCCTGTGGCCCCGAGCCGCCGAGGACCCCCGCCGTGTGGGTCCCACGCTGTCGGGC
>JBKGZF010000064.1:0-9162 GCA_046545715.1 Nitriliruptoraceae bacterium
GGCTTGCCGAGCCCCTTGTAGCCCTCCGGCCACACCGCGACCAGCTCCCCGGCCGCCAGCAGCCGATCGGCGTCATCCCCCGACGCGAGCGTCGCGCCACCCTTGCGTGCGAGGTGGCTGATCACCGGTGTGGCGAACACCAGGTCCGCCCCCAGCTCACGGGCATGGCGCCCGGAGGCGTCGAACACGTCGAGGCGGGTGATCAGCGCATCGGCGGGCAGGGTGCCGGCGTGGTTGGCCACCAGCAGCCCGGCCCCCTCGCTCGGCAGGTTCGCCGTGCCATGGGAGGTCACCCGCCAGTAGTAGCGGTGCAGTGGCCGCAGCAGCGGCAAGAGCACCGAGGTCGTCAGATCCTCGTCGAAGCCGAACTCGTCGATGGTGTACTCACCGGTGAGCCGACGGCGCAGCAGCTCGGCCACCGAGCGCAGGACCTCGGCGAGATGGTCGTCGGTCACCTCGCGCAGCACGGCGAGCCCATCGACCGCGCGGCCGAACCCGCGCCGAGCCAGCTCACGCTGGGCCCAGGCGAACGCATCAGCGCTGTCACGCCCAGCCGCGCGCTCACCCGACCCGGTGGCCGTCTGGTCACGCTGCGTCGCGGCCTCGCCCCGCTGCGGCGAGCGCCGCTCATCGGATGGCCTGGATCCCGACGGACCGGACGAGCCGGCGTAGAGACCGGGTTCACGTCGGGCCGGACCTCCATCGCCAGCCGGGTGCCCGGCCGCGGCGTGCACCCGGCACCGGTCACCGACGACCGCGTAGTTGCGGCAGGGCCGCCCCGAGGTGGTCAGCGCCGCACACCGCGGTCGGCTCGCGGTGGCAGCACCCTCGTCGCCCCGACGGGCGGCACGCTGCTCGGCGATCGAGATGATCTGTGCGTGCTGTTCGGACATGGACGTCACCTGTGCGCTGCGTCGGTCGAACGAGCCCCCGCCCCGGGGCGAGGAGCGTCGCGCGCAGCACGCGCTCCGCGCAGCCGTCGCCGTTCGACGAAGTCCTCGAAGGCCGCGCGCGAGGTGTAGCGCGGCTGGTAGTCGAGCTCGCCGCGCATGCGATCGAGGTCGACCACGCGGCCGTAGCGCAGGAAGCGCAGCTGGTCAGCCGGGACATCGGCGCGCCCCGCGCGCCTCACCGCGTCGGCGAGCACCGACACGAAGGGGCCGGGCACGGGCGCGGGGATCCGACGGGCCAGGCGGATGCACTGCGAGAGGTAGAGCACCCCCTCACCGGCGATGTTGTAGGTGCCGGGGTGCTCACCGGTGACGACCTGCTCGAGCACCGCGACGGCGTCGTCCTCGTGACAGAACTGCAGCCGGGGATCGAACCCCAGCACCGTCGGCACCGCCGGCAGGCTGAACAACGACACGAAGGAGCCGTCCACACGCGGGCCGAGCAGGTTGGCGAAGCGCAGGATGGTGGCCTCGAGCTCCGGCCGCTGCCGCAGGGTCGCGCGCAGATAGCTCTCCACCTCGGTGACGTCCTTGGCGAACCCGTGCTGTGGCGGCGTACGGACCGCGTCATCCTCGCTGAAGGTGGCGGGGTCGGTGTGCTCGGAGCCGTAGACCGCCGTCGACGACTTGAGCACGATGCGCCGCACGGTGTCCGCACGCTGGCAGGCTGCGAACAGCTGCATCGCACCGATGACGTTGCGCTCCTTCATGCGTGCGCGTCCCCCGGACGCCGCAGGGGCGGTGCTGAGCGACAGGTGCACGACCGTGTCGATCGCGTCCTCGTCGAGCACGTGGCCGACCACGGGGTTGCTCAGATCGGCGCGGATGAAGCGGGTGCGCGCGAGACCGGGGTCGGGCTCACGCACGTCGATGCCGACGATCCGCTCGACGTCGTCGCGCGCCTCCAACGCCCGCGCGACGAGGCCCTGGAGCTGCCCGGCGACGCCGGTGATCAGCACGCGTCGCACCTCGGCCACGTCCTCGCCCCCCTGGTGGGTCGCGATCCGCGCCGGCCACGCCGGCGCTCAGCCCGAGTGAAGCGGTCCGCCCGCCCGAGCGCGAACGTGCCGATGGTGGAACGCCTCGATCAGGGCCCGTCCTGCTCCGACAGCTCGTCGAGGTCCATGCTGGCGGGATCCACCACCTGCCCCTCAAGGTAGGCCGCCAGGTCGCGCTGCCGGATGCGGTAGTTGCGCCCGACACGCACGGCCGGCAGCTCGCCGCGACGGACCAGTCGGTAGACGGTCATCGTCGAGACGCGCAGCTGCTCGGCGACCTCGTTCGCCGTCAGCAGGGGATCGCTCATGATCGTCATCCACCGATCGTTCCCAGGGCCGGCAGGTGCGGTCCCACGCCGACCGACCCGCGCTGCAGCGACCCTACTACGCCCACCGTGCGGTTGGTCAGTGCAGTCCCGTGGGTCCCGACACCCCGTGGAGCGGGAAGACCAGCTCCCGCAGCGCCCTCACCGACTCCCGGGCCGTCTGCTCGGCCTGTTGGTACATCGCCTCGGAGACGCGGACGGGGTCGTCGGTGAACGAGCGGGGCGGGGTCACCCCGGTGCGCTGCACGGCCAGCTCGCGCCAGTCGATCGGGGTCTCGACCGGCAGCGAGCGCCCGGTCATCTCCGCGAAGGCCAGCGTCCACGCACGCGGCACGACCTGGACCAGCTGGTAGCCGCCGCCACCGAACGCGATCCACCGTCCCTCGACGACCTCGTGTGCCAGACGGTGCAGGCGTCCGTAGGCCGCCGCCATGTCGTCGACCGTCAGGGCCAGATGCGCCAGCGGGTCGGTCGCATGGGTGTCGCAGCCGAGCTGGGTCACCAACACGTCCGGGGCGAAGCCGCGCACCAACGGCTCGACGACCGCGTCGAACGCCTCGAGCCAGATCGCACCGGGTGTGCCAGGCGCCATCGGCAGGTTGACGATGCTGCCCTGGGCGCGGTCTCGACCGATGTCGGTCACCTCGCCGGTCCCCGGGAACAGGTAACGGCCCGATTCGTGCAGCGAGATCGTCAACACGCGTGGGTCGTCGGCGAACATGACCTCGACCCCGTCACCGTGGTGGACATCGATGTCGACGTAGGCCACGCGCTCGGCTCCGTGCTCGAGCAGCCAGTCGATCGCGAGCGCCGGGTCGTTGTAGACGCAGAAGCCGGCCGCGCGGTCGGGCATGGCGTGGTGCAGCCCCCCCGCCGGATTGAAGGCGTGGTCGGCGCGTCCCTCCCACACCTGGCGGGCAGCCTCGACGCTCCCGGCGGCGACCAGCATGGACGCCGGGTGCATCCCGGCGAAGGCCGGCGTATCACCCGGGCCGAGCCCGTAGTTCGCCTCGGCGGCGGCCGTCGGGTCCCGTGACAGGCGCTTGACGGTGTCGACGAAGTCGTCACGGTGGAGCCGCAGCAGCTCGGTCTCGGAGATCGCCGGCGGCCGGATCTCATCGACCCCCGCACCGAGCTGGCCGACCCGGCGGATCAGATCGATGGTGAGCTCGACCCGCACCGGGGCCAGGGGATGGCCGGCGCCGAGGTCGTAGCTGGCGACGCCCTCGTCCCAGACGAGCGCGACCCGGCCGATCGCCGACGGACCCTCACCTGCCACCCACGCTCCTCTCCGGGGGCCGGGCACGAGCCTAGCGAGCGGGTGGTCCGCATCCCGCGGTGCTCAGTCGCGCCGCAGCGCCTCGACGGGATCGAGTCGACCGGCGCGCCGGGCTGGCAGGACCCCGAACACCAGGCCGATGCCGATCGAGGTCCCGAGGGCGAGCGCGACCGACCACCAGGTCACCTCCGCCGGGACCGGCGCGAACCTCGCGACCAGGTGGGCCCCGCCGATGCCGAGGCCGAGGCCGATCGCGCCACCGAGCACGGTCAGCATCACCGCCTCGAGCAGGAACTGCACCGTGATGTCGCGCGTGCGGGCTCCCAGCGCCTTGCGCAGACCGATCTCTCGCGTCCGCTCACTGACCGAGACGAGCATGATGTTGGAGACCCCGACGCCCCCAACCAGCAGTGAGATCCCCGCGATCGAGCCGAGCACGGTGGTCAGGATGGCGAGGATGTCGCCGACCACCCCGATGATCTCGTCCTGGCTGACGACGCTGAAGTCGTCCTCGTCCAGCCGTTCGCCCAGGACGCGTTCGACGGTCCCACGCTCGGCGTCGACGGCCTGGGTCGAACTGGCGCGCACGAAGATCGAGTCGAGCCGATCGACGCCGAGCAGCCGCTGGCCGGTGGTCACCGGCACCAGCACGGTGCGATCGGGGTCGGGTCCGAACGGGCTGCCACCACCTCCGACGCGGGCGAGGACGCCGGTGATGCGGAACCGCACCCCTGCGATGCCGATCTGGCGACCGATCGGGTCCTGACCGGTGAACAGCTCCTCGGCAACGGCCGCACCGAGCACCGCGGTGCGCCGTGAGGTGACGACGTCCGACTCGCGGAAGGGCTGGCCCCGTGCCAGCTCGCGGTTGAGCACGTCGGGGTAGCTCGCGGTCACGGCCTGGAGGGTGACGTTGAGGCGCTCACCCTCGACCTGGACGGTCTCGGCACCCACCGTGTAGCCCGCGGCGCGCCGCTGCTCGCCGGCGAGCGCCTGATCGATCCGGTCGACGTCCTCGATGACGAACCGGCTGCGGGATGGTCCGGCTGTGAAGTCACCCTCTCCCGGCAGCACGAACAGCAGATCGGAGCCCAGGCCCTCGATGGCACCGGTGATCTCGCTACGTGCGCCCTGACCGATGGCGACCAGCAGCACCACCGACATCACCCCGATCAGCACGCCCAGGGTGGTCAGCGCCGATCGCAGCCGGTTGGCGGTCAACGCTTGGACGGCGACCCGGAGGGCCTCGCGCAGGCTCACGCGCTCTCTCCTCGCACGATCGCACCGTCGAGCAGTTCGATCCTGCGACGAGCGCGGGCAGCGATCTCGCGCTCGTGGGTGATCACCACCAGCGCCGTGCCGCGCTGTGACTGCAGCTGCTCGAGCAGGCCCATGATGTCGCGGCCCGTCACCGTGTCGAGGTTGCCGGTGGGCTCGTCGGCGAGGATCAGCGCCGGCTCGGTGACCAGGGCACGCGCCATCGCAACCCGCTGCTGCTGCCCGCCGGAGAGCTCGGTCGGCCGGTGCTGAAGGCGGTCGGCGAGCCCGACCTGTTCCAACGCATCCACGGCGGCCTGTCGACGTGAGCGTGGGGTGCCGCCGCGGTAGACCAGTGGCAGCGCGACGTTGTCGACGGCGGTCATCCGCGGCAGGAGGTGAAAGGACTGGAACACGAACCCGATGCGGCGATTGCGTAGCTCGGCGAGCTCGGCATCGCTCATCTCGCGGACATCGCGTCCGTCGTAGCGCACGCTGCCGGCCGTGGGCCGGTCCAGTGCCCCGAGGAGGTTGAGCAGGGTGGACTTGCCCGAGCCCGACGAGCCGACGATCGCCACGTAGTCCCCGCGGTCGACCTCGAAGCTCACACCGCGCAGGGCCGGGACCTCGACGTCGCGACCGAGTCGGTAGACGCGCTCGACCGCGTGCGCGCTCAGCAGCATGACCGGCTCACCGCTCGACCTCGACGGGGTCACCGTCGCTGACGAGCTCCACACCGGTGGTCACCACCGGCTCGCCCGGCTCGACCTCCCCTGCGATCGCGGCGTACTCGTCACCGATCGCCTCGAGCTCGACGGGGACCTGCTCGGCGATCCCGTCACGCACCACGTAGACGACCTCACCCTCCCCGCGGCGCAGCAGCGCCGAGGTCGGCACGGCTCGGTCGGTGTCGACCCGTGCCACCTCGATCTCCACCGAGGCGGTCAGCCCCACCCGCAGCCCTACCTCGTCGGGGATCTCGGTGAGCTCGACGGTCGTCGGGTAGCGGGCGCCCCCCGTCGCGCCGCGGACGGGCTCGATCGCCACCCGCTCGACCTCGCCGCGGATCGTCTCCCCCGGGAAGGCGTCCACGATCACCTCGACCGGTTGACCGACCGCGACGTCGACCACGTCGATCTCATCGACCTCCACCTCCGCGGTGAAGCGCGACAGGTCGAACACGGTCGCGATCGTCTGCCCCGCACCGACCGACGAACCGACCTCGAGAGGGCGCTCGATCCCGGCACCTGTCGCACCACCGGCATCGCCGAGCCCCTCGAGCTCGCCGAGCCCCTCGAGACCGTCCAACCCCTCGAGGTCGGGGAGCCCATCGAGGTCCGCGGCGCCGGACGCACCCTCACCACCGCTGCCGCCACGCTCGAGCTGCACGGTGCCGTCGATCGGGGCGACCACGGTGAGCTGATCGAGCCGCTGCTCGGTCGCCGCCAACGCCGCCTGGGCCTGCTCCACCTGGGCCTGGACGGCGACATCCTGCGCCTCCTCTGCCGCCGAAGCCTGTGCCGCGAGCCCCTCCTCCGCCGTGGCGAGCTCCTGGGAGGCCGACGCGAACGAGGACCTCGCCTGCGACAGCTGCTCACGTGCGCCCCGCACGGTCGCCTGGGCCGACTCGAGGCGCTCGATCGCACCTGAGAGGTCGGGGCCCGCCACGAGCCGATCGAGGTCGAGCTCGTCGGCGACGTCGAGCACGTCACGTTCCTCGAGCTCGGCGATCAGCTCGGTGCGCGCGCGCTCACCAGCCTCGCCGGCGTCGGCGACGGCGACGATGGCTGCCTCGAGCGCCGCCTCACTCGCCTCGACCTGCGCCGCGAGCGTGTCGATCAGCTGCGGCAGCACGCCGTCGAGCTGGCTACGCAGCGAGCCGACGAGGGGCGCCAGGTCGGGGGCGCCACCGAGCCCCGTCGCGCTCGCCCCCGCGGAACGGGCGGCCTCGACCGCCTGCTCGGCCTGCTCGAGCTCCTGCTCGAGCTGCTCGGAGGCGAGCCGGGCGATGACCTCGCCCTCTTCGACCCGATCGCCGTCACCGACGTTGAGCTCCACCACCTCACCGGCCACACCCACCGTCACCGGTGCGCGTGCCGCCGGTCGCAGCTGCGCCGGTGCAGCGACGGTCTGGACCACCTCGGCCGCGCCCACCTCGGCGGTGTCGAGCTCGGGCCCCTCCTCGCCCGTGCACGCCGCCAGCACAAGGGCAGCGGTCAGCGGCAACGCGACGCGACGGAGCAGCACGACCACCTCACAGACCAGCAGACGACCAGGTGAGCGTACGACGGTCGTCGCAGCCCTTGGTCCACCCCGACGGAGGCGACCGGCACCGATCGGCCTCGGACTCAGCGTCCCGACAGCTCCTCGGCCCGCAGCTTGGCTGCCTCGATGGCGTCGAGGAAGGCCGCTCGGACCCGGGCGCTCTCGAGCTCACGGATCGCCGAGATGGTGGTGCCCCCTGGCGAGGTGACCATCTCCCGCAGCTCGACGGGGTGTGATCCCGTCTCGCGCAGCATCCTGGCGCTGCCCACCATCGTCTGCACGATCAGCTCGGTCGACACATCACGCGGCAACCCGAGCAGGATGCCCGCGTCGATCATGGCCTCGGCGAGCAGGAACAGGTAGGCCGGGCCCGAGCCCGACAGCGCCGTGACGGCGTTGAGGTGCTCCTCGCCGAGCCGGATCACGCTGCCGACGTGGCCGAGGATCTCCTCGGCCACCGCGAGGTCGGCCTCCCCGGCATGCGTACCGGCGCACACCACCGACATCGCTGCATCGACCTGGACCGGCGTGTTGGTCATCACCCGCACCACCGGAACCTCGCCCGGGATCGCGTCCTGGATCGCCGAGGTGGTGATCCCGGCAGCGACCGAGATCACCGTCTGATCCGGGCGGAACACCCCCTCCAGCGCATCGACCACGGTCAGCAGCACCTGCGGCTTGAGCGCGATGAGCACGACGTCGGCCGCATCGACCGCCGCACGGTTGTCGGTGGTCGCCTTCACCCCGTGCTCGCGCTCGAGCTCCGCGCAGCGCTCCTCACGGCGGGCGGTGCACACGACCTGGTGCGGCTGGAGCCAGTCCGAGCGCAGCAAACCGCGCAGCAGCGCCTCACCGAGCCGGCCGGTGCCGATGATCGCCAGGGTCCCGTCCAGGTCCGTCTCCTCGCCAACGGCTGTCCGCACGCATGCTAGGTGGTTGCTCCGCCGGCGTCTGGCTGCGTTCGGATCGGCTCGCCGACCGGGTTGGGTGGGAGCCCGGCCTTCTCGCGCCAGCGCTGCTCCACCTCGAGGTAGGTCGCGAAGCCGGTGCGCAGGAACCGGTTGAAGGTCTCGTCGGCGACGGTGACCAGTGCGCCGAGCAGCTCGTCGAGCGCCCGCTCATCGAGCGCGGCGAGCGCGACGCCACCGAGCAGCACGACGTCGCCCTCGTCATCGAGCGCGAAGTGCACCGGCCCCGAGCGCTGGTTGCGCTGCAGCAGCAGCTCGTAGACCTCGGCGTGGCCCTCGTCCGGCCCGGCCGAGAACAGCGACCGCACGGTCAGATACCGATCCTCGAGGCTCAGCAGCACCGGGATCGTGCGCTTCCACTCGCCGCGGAGCACGGCGAGGTAGCGCTCATCGCCGACGTCGGTGACCTCGACACCGGCGGCGTCCAGCCAGTCGGTGAGCAGGGCTCGTGCCGCGTCACGCTCCACTGGATCCTCCCTCGGCGCGTACCGCACACGCTACGACGACGTCACGGGCACGAGCGAGGCCAGCTCGTCGACGACCGTGCCAGCCAGCTCGAGCGCGTCACCGGCCGAGAGCGCCCGCCCGGCCGACTGGGCCTGCTCTGCGGCGGCGGCGCCCAGCATCGCGCGGGCCCTGGCCACGACGTGGTCCACCTCGGCGCGCTCGTCGGCGGTCAACGCCACCTCGCCCGTGGTGCGCAGGGCCTCCGAGGCGGCGCACAGGCGCAGAGCAGGCTCGTCACGCCCGAGCGTGGACGCGATCGCCGCGATGCCGCGCAGGTCGCGGGCGAGCCCCACGAAGTCGAAGGCGCTGCGGGTCAGCGACCGCGCCGAGCGCAGGTTCTGCCGGTGCAGGCTCAGCGCCGTCTCGAGCTCACCGCGGGCGCGGGCGACCCAGGCACGACCCAGCCGGGACAGACAGGCGCTCCACAGGTCGTGGGCGTCGAGGTGCCAGCGCTCACTCGCGTCGAACGCGGCCGCGGCCGCGTCCAGATCCCCATCGGCGATGGCGAGGTGACCGGCGACGTCGCTGATGCCCGCCAGCACCCAGGGGTCCTCGCAATCGATCGATCGAGCCTCGCCCACTGCGGCCGCGGCGCCCGCCGGGTCTCCGGCG
>JBKGZF010000065.1:0-9089 GCA_046545715.1 Nitriliruptoraceae bacterium
GCGTAGAGGTAGCGGTTGCGCGGGTCCAGGGCCACGTAGGCCGCATCCTCCAGGCCCTGCGCCCGGCCCACCAGTTCCAGACTACCGTCGGCCAGGGCCAGCCGGTAGAGATAGACCCCGCCGGGGCCGCTACCCCCACCGCTGGCCACGTAGACACGCACTTCCTGGCGCGACTGATCTGCCATACGTCATACTCCCGCGGTTGTCTGATGATCCTGGGGGGCCCGCCGCCCTACTCCAGCACGATCTCGTAGTAGAGGGCCCGGTCGCGCGTGCCGTCGATGGTGAAGGCGTCGTCCTGGACCGGCACGGTGCGGTCGGTGCGCCGGCCGTCGTGGTCCAGCACGCACACTTCCCGGACGCGCCGTCCGGTGCCGGCCAGGGAGATGCGCGCCCGCACCGGCTCCATCACCAGCGGCTCGCCGCCCATCGTCAGCAGCTCGTCGCCGTCCTCGATCGTCCGGCGCCCAGCGAGGGTGAGCTGCTGCGCCTGTGCGTCGACCCGGCCTCACTGCACGTGTTCGATGCCTCCGGTCAGGCCGTCGCTCACGGCGTGTGACGGCCGCCCAAGCGATGAGCTAGAGCGTGGTCAGCCAGTTGTGCAGCAGCCGCTGGCCCACGGCACCGGACTTCTCCGGGTGGAACTGCGTGCCCACCACGCTGCCCTCGCGCACCAGCGACGGGAAGTCCACCCCGCCGTAGCGGGTCCGGCCGACGACGTGCGCGGCATCGACGGGCACCGCGTAGTAGGAGTGCACGAAGTACAGCCGCTGTCCCTCGACGCCGACCAGCAGCGGGTCGTCAGGTCCGGCACCGTCAGCGGCGTGGACCAGGTCCCAGCCCATGTGCGGGACGACCGCGTCGTCCGGGAAGCGCTCGACGCGACCGGGCAGCAGCCCGAGCCCGAGCTCGTCGCCTTCCTCGGAGCGCTCGTAGAGCAGCTGCATGCCGACGCAGATGCCGAACACCGGACGCGCGGCCCGGATCGCCTCGGCGATCACCTCGGCCAGCCCCGAGCGCTCGAGCTGGGCACGGCACGATCCGAAATGACCGACCCCCGGGATCACCAAGGCATCGGCCCGACGTGCGTCCGCAGGATCGGAGACGATCTGCGCGTGTGCCCCAGCCGCGTCGAACCCCCGTTTGGCGGAGCGCACGTTGCCGGCCTCGTAGTCCAGGACGGCCACCGTGATGGCTGAACGCGTCACTGCAGGACGCCCTTGGTCGAGGGCACCTGGTCGCCGGTGACCGCCACCGCGCGACGTAGCGCCACCGCGACGGACTTGAACACCGACTCGAAGACGTGATGGGTGTTGTCGCCACTGAGGTTGGTGACGTGCAGGGTGATGCGCGCGTTGGCGACCAGCGCCTCGAAGAAGTGCCGCACCAGGCTGGTCTCGAAGCCCTCGCCGATGACCTCGATGGGCACCTCGCACTCCCATACCAGGTAGGGCCGCCCCGAGAGGTCGAGCGCCACCCGAGTCAGCGATTCGTCGATCGGTACGGTCGCGTCCCCGAACCGCTCGACGCCGCGTCGATCACCCCAGGCCTGGGCCAGAGCCTCCCCCAGCGCGATGCCGGTGTCCTCGACCGTGTGGTGCGCGTCGATCTGGGTATCACCCTCGGTGCGCACGCGTAGGTCGAAGCGCCCATGACGACCGAGCTGGTCGAGCATGTGATCGAAGAAGGGCACCCCGGTCGCAACCTCCACCTCGCCTGCCCCGCCGTCGAGGTCGAGCTCGACCTCGACGGCCGTCTCACGGGTCTCACGACGGACGTGAGCGGTGCGTCGCTGCATCCAAGGCCTCCGTTGCCGGCCCCTGCACGGTGTGCAGTGGGCATCTGCGTGGGTCGGTCTAGCACGTCAAGGCGCCGGCCGGGCGGCTCCCCCGCCCCGCGGGTGGTCACCGGCCGTCGAGGACCTGATCGAGCGCGGCGAGGAACGCATCGTTCTCCTGCGGCGTGCCGATCGTGACCCGGACGCAGCCCTCCAGCCGGGGGCGGTCGGAGAAGTCACGCACGAGCACGCCGTGCTCGAGGAGGCGCTCGAAGAGCCCGTCGATCGGACCGCGAACCAGCAGGAAGTTCGCGACCGAGGGTGCGACCTCGACGTCGCCACGGGCGAGCAGGTGCTCGCGCATGCGCTCACGCTCGCCGGCGACACGGCCGCGGTGCTCGAGGAAGGCAGCCTCCTGCTCGAGCGCGACCAGCCCTGCGACCTGCGTGAGCGCATCCAGGTGGTAGGGCAACCGCACCGTCTGTACGTCGTCCACCACGAACGGTGCGGCCAGCAGGTAGCCGAGGCGCAGTCCCGCCAGTCGGAACGCCTTGGAGAAGGTACGCACCACCACCAGCCGCGGCAGCTCGTCGAGCAACGGGGCCACCGAGGTCCCCGGCGGCGCGAAGTCGACGTAGGCCTCGTCGACCACCAGCAGGGCGTTCGAGCCGTCGTGGAGGGCGCGGATCGCCTCGGCCGCCACCGGGGTGCCGACCGGGTTGTTCGGCGAGGGCACGAGCACCACGTCCGGCTCGTGCTCAGCCACCGCGGCTGCTGCGATGTCGACGGTCAGCTCGAAGCGCTCATCCAGATCCACCTCGACGGCGGGGGTCAGGCTCGTGCGGCACAGCTCGGGGTACATCGAGTACCCGGGGCGGACGTAGAGGGCACGGCGTCCAGGCCCGCCGTAGGCCTGCAGCAGCTGCAGCAGCACCTCGTTGGAGCCGTTGGCCGCCCAGACCCGCTCGGGCGCGAGGCCGTGGCGTGCTGCCAGCGCCGCCCGCAGCTGCCCAGCGCCACGGTCGGGGTACCGGTTGAGCTCGAGCTGCTGGATCCGCTCGGCGACCGTGGTGAGGAACGCGGGGGGCGGGGGCTCAGCCGTCTCGTTGGTGTTGAGCCGGACCGGCGCATCGAGCTGTGGCGCGCCGTAGGGCGTGACCGCGGCCAGGTCGTCGCGGATCGGGACACGGCTGGCCCCGATGCTCTGGTCATGCGAGCTCACGCGGGCTCACCGCCGTCCGGCGGCGAGGGATCGAAGCGCGTCTCGATCGCGCGCCAGTGCGCCGGCAGGTCCTCGGCCTCGGTCAACGGGCGGATGTGTGGCGCGAGGCGTCGCAGGGCGTGGTCGTCGCACTCCAGGAAGTTGACCGGCACCAGGAACGAGGAGGTGGTCAGACCCCCGGCGAAGCGGGCCGTGCCCGAGGTGGGCAGGGTGTGGTTGGGGCCCGCGCCGTAGTCGCCCAGGGTCACCGGGCTGGCCGCGCCGATGAAGGTGGTGCCCGCGTAGCGGACCCGCTCGGCGACCTCGCGCGCGTTGGAGGTCTGCACCTCGAGGTGCTCGGCCGCGAAGGCCTCGGCGACCGCGACCGCCTGATCGAGGTCGTCGACCAGCGCGACCGTGCCCTGGCCCTCGAGCGCGGTCTCGATGCGCCGACGGTGGCGGGTCGCCGCCAGCTCCTCCTCGAGGGCCGTCTCGACCCGCTCGACCAGCTCGAGATCGGGGGTGATCAACAGCGCGACCACCAGCTCGTCGTGCTCGCACTGGCCGATCAGGTCAGAGGCCACCACGCGGGGGTCGGCGCTCGCGTCGGCGATGATCGCCACCTCGGTGGGACCGGCGTAGCCATCGCTTCCGATGCGGCCCTCGGCGACCAGCTGCTGCTTGGCGAGCGAGACGTAGAGGTTGCCTGGCCCCACGACCTTGTCGCAGCGAGGCACGCTGTCGGTGCCGTAGGCCAGGGCGGCGATCGCCTGTGCGCCCCCGACCCGCACGACGTGGTCGACGCCGGCCAGGCGGGCCGCCGCCAGGATGGAGACGTCGGGCCACCCGTTGCGCTCGCCGTCGGGTCCCGTGCCGTTCGGGGGGGTGCACAGCACCAGCTCCTCCACCCCGGCGACCCGGGCGGGAACCGCCCCCATCAGCACCGAGGAGGGCAGCGGCGCCTTGCCACCGGGGGCGTAGAGCCCCACGCGCTCGATGGGGTTGAACCACACGCCCATGCGGGCACCGTCGAGTTCGTCCTCCCAGCCCTGCGGCATCGCGCGCTTGTGGAACCAGCGCAGGTCCTCGATCGCTCGTCGGAACGCCGCCTCGAGCTCGTCGTCGATCCGCTCCACGGCCTCGTCGAGGACGGACCGAGGCACCACCACCGGATCGTCGGGGCCGAGCTCGATGCCATCGAACCGCGCGGTGAGCTCACGCAGCGCGACATCCCCGCGCTCGCGCACGTCGGTGAGCGTCGCCTCGACGCCCTGCCGCGCCACAGCGAGGTCGACGGCGGGCCGGGGCAGGCGATCGCGGGGATCGACGCGATCGCCGCGCAGATCGAGGACGGAGAGACGGGCCATGACCTCACGCCTAGCTGATCGAGGGCCTGATCGAGGGCCGGGGACCCGAGCGTACCGATGGACCCGGGGCACCTCCTGCGACAGCAGCGTCAGCCAGCGCGGCGCCAGGCCGGCTCGGCGCGCTCATCGCCGTAGGTCCGGTCCCCGACCTCCTCGTCGATCGCCTGGGGGCCGAAGGCAGCCTTGAGGTCGCCGAGCAGACCTGGCCGACGCTCCACGCGCAGGCCGTCACCGAGCTGGTAGAGGCGCGCTGATCCGTCGACGCCATCGATCCGCAGCTGGACCGGCACCACACCGGGGTGATCACCGAGCAGTTCCTTCAGCCGGCGCACCGCATCGGCGGTGCACTGCTGCGCGTCGAAACTGACCACCACCGGCGTTCCCAGCGCCTCGGAGAGGTCGGGCGCCGCGACCTTGTTGGCCGTGAGCTTCACGGACTCGTCACGGACCTCCAGCCGCCCGGTGACCACCAGCACGGCGTCCTCGGCCAACACCTCGTAGGCAGCGCGGTAGGTGTTGGGCCAGAACACCACCTCGACCTGCCCCGAGAGATCCTCGAGGGTGGCGACCAGGTAGGTGTCGCCCTTGCGGGTGAACTTCTTGGTCAGGGCCGTGAGGACACCGCCGACGCTCACCGAGGCGCCGTCCTCCCGCTCACGCAGCTGGGCACAGGTCGCGTCGGTGTACTGCTCGAGGGCCTGCTCGGCGCCGAACAGCGGATGATCGGAGACGTAGAGCCCCAGCATCTCGCGCTCGAAGCGCAGCCTGGCCGCCTTGTCGTACTCCTCGTCGGGGATCGGGGCGTCGTCGTCGAGCCCGACGGCGTCCTCGGTGTCAGCTGCCATCCCGTCGAAGAGTGAGAACTGGCCGGCGGCCTCGGCCCGCTTGCGTGTCAGCGCCGCATCGATGATGGGCTCGTAGGACTCCAGCAGCCCCTTGCGGGGGTGGCCCATCGGTGCGAAGGCCCCGGCCAGGATCAGGTTCTCGACCGTGCGCTTGTTCAGCACCGAGCCGTCGACCTTCGCGCAGAAGTCGCGGAAGTCCTCGAAGCGACCGTGCTCCTCGCGGGCGGTCAGGATCTGTTCGACGAGGGCGTCGCCGACCCCACGCACCGCCGAGAGGCCGAAGAGGATCTCGTCCCCGCGGGGGGTGAAGTCGACGCCGGACTCGTTGACGTCGGGGGGTAGCACCGGGATGCCCATCCGCCGGCACTCGTTGAGGTAGAGCGGCTTGAGATCCTTGTGGTTCTTGACGCTGGTGAGCAGCGCAGCCATGTACTCGACCGGGTAATGGGTCTTGAGCCAGGCGGTCTGGTAGCTGACCACCCCGTAGGCGACCGTGTGCGACTTGTTGAAGCCGTACTCGGCGAACTTCTCGATCAGGCCCCACAGGTGCTGCATGAAGCTGCGGTCGTAGCCCCGCTCGATCCCACCAGCGATCAGCTGGTCCTTCTGCGCCTCCATCAGCTCGCGGTTCTTCTTGCCGACCGCCTTGCGCAGGGCGTCGGCCTCGCTCATCGAGAACCCGGAGACGTCGGTGGCGATCTTCATCACCTGTTCCTGGTAGACGATGACCCCGTAGGTCTCGCCCAGGATCGGCTCCAGGTCACGGTGATCGAAGCTGACCGCCTGCAGCCCGTTCTTGCGGTCTGCGAAGGCGTTGTGCATGTCCATGCCGAGCGGACCCGGCCGGTAGAGCGCGAGCAGGGCAGAGATGTCCTCGAACCGCGTCGGCTTGAGCTTGCGGACCAGGGCCTGCATGCCGCTGGAGTCGAGCTGGAACACCCCGAGGGTGTGCCCGGTCCCGAGCATCCGGTAGACCTCGGGGTCGTCCATGTCACCGAGCAGTTCGTCGGAATCGAGGTCCACCGACCGACCCCGGTTGGCCTCGATGAGCCGTTCCGCGTCCGAGATCACCGTCAGGTTGCGCAGGCCCAGGAAGTCCATCTTGAGCAGGCCGATGTCCTCGGCCGCGCCCATCTCGTACTGGGTGACGATCTCGCCGTTGTCGGTCTTGAGCAGCGGGACCGTCTCGTGCAGTGGCCGGGCGCCGATCACCACGGCGGCCGCATGGATCCCGTGCTGGCGCTTGAGGCCCTCGAGCTTCTCCGCGGTCTCGAGCACCTCGCGGTAGGTGGGGTCCTCGCGTGCCTCACGCAGCTCGGCGGACTTCTCGTAGGCCTCGGCCAGCGGTGCCTCCTTGCCCTGCACCGGCGGTTGCATCATCTTGGCGAGGTCGTCGCCCACCTTGAACGGCCGGTCGAGCACGCGCGCGGCGTCACGGATCGCCGACTTGGCCTTGATCGTGCTGAAGGTGACGATCTGGGCGACGTGGTCATCGCCGTACCGGTCAGCGGCGTAGCGGATCATCTCGCCGCGACGGCGATCATCGAAGTCGATGTCGATGTCGGGCATCTGCAGTCGGGCCGGGTTGAGGAAGCGCTCGAAGATCAGCCCATGGCGGATCGGGTCCACCCGGGTGATGTCGGCGCAGTAGGCCACCACCGACCCGCCGGCTGAGCCTCGGCCGGGGCCCACACGGATGCCGATCGACCGGGCGTGTCGGCACAGGTCGGCGACGATCAGGAAGTAGGCGGGGAAGCCCATCTGCTCGATCACCGACAGCTCGTAGTCGACCCGCTCGGCCACCTCGGAGGGCACGGGATCGCCGTAGCGCTCTCGGGCGCCGTGCCACACCAGATGGCGCAGCTCCTCGCTCTCCGAGCGCCCCTCGCTGGTTGGGAACGACGGCAGCAGATCGAGGCCGAACTCGATCTGCGCGTCGCACATCTCGGCGATGTCCAGGGTCGCGTCGAGCGCCTCCGGGTAGGCGTGGAACTCCTCGCGCATCTCGCGTGAGCTCTTGATGTAGAACTGGTCGCCGTGGAACTTGAACCGGTCGGGATCCGAGACCTTCGAGCCCGTCTGGATGCACAGCAGGGCGTCGTGTGCCTGGACATCGTCGGCGCGGGTGTAGTGCGAGTCGTTGGTGATGACCGTGCGAAGGCCGAGCTGTCCGGCCAGCTTCTCCAGCAGTGGCCAGGTCCGCTTCTGCTCGGGGATGCCGTGATCCTGCAGCTCGACGAAGAACCGCTCGGCGGTGTAGATGTCCTTGAAGTCCGAGAGGACCTGCTTGGCACGCGACTCGTCACCCTGGAGCAGCGCCTGGTTGACCTCCGAGCCGAGGCAGCCGGAGAGCACCACCATCCCCTCGCTGTGCTCGTCGAGCAGCTCGAGGTCGACACGCGGCTTGTACCAGTAGCCCTCCAGGTAGGCGCGGGTCGACAGCGACACCAGGTTGCGGTACCCGGTGTCGTCGGCGGCGAGCGCGGTCAGGTGGTAGTAGCGCTGACGCCCGTCGGATCCACCGGTCTGCTGGTCGTGGCGCGAGCCGACCGCTTGGTAGAGCTCCGAGCCGAGGATCGGCTTGACGCCGCTGCGCTGCCCGGCACGGAAGAAGTCGACCAGACCGAACAGCACGCCGTGGTCGGTGATCGCCACCCCCCGCTGACCGTCGCGCGCGACGTGCTCGAACAGATCGTCGATGCGCGACGCCCCGTCGAGCATCGAGTACTCGGTATGGACGTGCAGGTGGACGAAGTCGTCGGCCACGTGCTTCGGCTCCCCGGTCGTAAGGTGGATGTGCGTGAGGTGGCAGCGCTTGGACCCAGGGCGGACGCATCACCGGGTGCCAAGCGAGGTGCTGACGCCCCTCGCCCGTGCCGCCGGGCACGCCCACACGGCGGTGGCGCGCTCGTCCTGGCGGTGCCGGGCGGCACCGGCGCGGGACATCTCAGGCGTGTGACGGGGAAGAACCACACGCCTGTGGTTCGTGCGCTGACCGTAGCAGCGTCGGGGCGGGCGTCCAACGGCCCGACACCGGTGCGCGCTCTCACCGCAGCCAGTCGGCCAACTGGGTCGGCCCTGCGGTGATGCCTGCACGCTCGCCGAGCTGCTCCAGCTGCGGCGGCAGCGGCTCGATCAGGCGCACCTGCTCACCGGTGACCGGGTGCTCGAAGGCGAGCAGGGCGGCGTGCAGCGCAGGTCGGTCGAGCCCGATCGCCGTGCTGTCGGGCTGCCGCGGCCCGTAGGTCGGATCGCCGAGCACGGGGTGACCGAGCTCGCGCAGATGCACACGGATCTGGTGGGTCCGACCCGTCTCGAGGCGGCACACCAGCAGGGCGACCTCGATGGGCTGGTCGCCGTCCACCTTGAGCTGGCCGGTCGCGACCGTGCGGTAGCGGGTCACCGCTGGCCGGCCGTCGCCCACCACGGCGAACCGCGTACGCCACCGCGGATGACGCCCGATGGGAGCCTCGATGCGGCCGACCGGGGTCGCTGGCACGCCCGCGACCAGCGCCAGGTAGCGCCGATCCACCAACCGATCCTGCAGCGCAGCGACCAGCCCCTCGTAGGCGACGTCGCTCGAGGCGACCATCAGCAGTCCCGAGGTATCACGGTCGAGCCGGTGGACGATGCCCGGCCGCTGCGCCCCGCCCGCGGCAGCCAGTGGCACGCCGGCGGCGCGCAGCGCATCGACCAGCGTGTCCCCATGGTGCCCCGCACCGGGGTGGACCACCAGCCCGGCCGGCTTGGCCAGGACCAGCAGGTGCTCGTCGCGGTAGCGCACCGGCGGCAGGGACGGACGAGGCCCGGTGGTCGGTGCCTCGGGCTCGGCGACCACGACGATGGCACCGGCGCGCAGTCGGTGGTGCTTGCTCACGGGCCGAGCTTCGATGGTGACC
>JBKGZF010000066.1:0-9016 GCA_046545715.1 Nitriliruptoraceae bacterium
GCCCATCACCCCGTCGGCCGAGGCCAGGCCGAAGGCGCTGCCGCCGGTGACCACCACAGCGTGGGCGCGCTCGACGGCAGCGGCCGGGTCGAGCAGGTCGGTCTCGCGGGTGCCCGGGCCGCCCCCGCGAACGTCCACGCCGGTCACCGCTCCTTCGTCGTCGAGCAGCACGACGGTGGTGCCGGTCAGCCACCCCTCGTCGATGGCGGTGTGGTGGCCGACGCGCACCCCGGGGACGTCGACCAGCGAGTTGGTCGGCCCCGGACGCGGTTGCGCTGCGGTCATGGCGTCTCCTCGGTGCTCGCGGAGGTGGCATCGAGCAGGTCGTCGGGGGCCGCGCCTGCCAGCGCCCGGCGCAGGGTCGGCACGGCGGCGACCAGCGCCCGGGTGTACTCGTGCTGGGGTGCGGTGGAGACCCGCTGCGACGAGCCGGTCTCCACCAGCCGTCCGGCGCGCATCACCGCGACCGTGTCACACACGTGGCGGACCACGGCCAGGTCGTGGGAGACGAACACCAGCGTGAGGTCGTAGGCCTCGACGAGCTCGGCCAGCAGGTTGAGGATCTGCGCCCGCACCGAGACGTCCAGGGCGCTGACCGGCTCGTCGGCGAGCAGCACCGTCGGCCGCAGCGCCAGGGCCCGGGCGATCGCGATGCGCTGGCGCTGGCCGCCGGAGAACTGGTGGGGGTAGCGGTCGGCGGCGTTGCGCGCGAGCCCCACCGCGTCGAGCAGCTCCTCGACGCGCGCGCCGATGCCCGCGTACCGCTGCGCGACCAGCGGCTCGGCGATCAGCTGACGCACCCGCATCCGGGGGTCCAACGAGGCCATGGGGTCCTGGAAGACGAACTGCACCTCGCGGCGCAGGAAGGCCAGCTGCCGGTCGCGACGGCCCACCAGCTCCTGGCCCCGGAACCGGATCGAGCCGCTGGTCGGCTGCTGGAGCGCGGCCAGGCAGCGCAGCAGGGTCGACTTGCCAGACCCGGATTCGCCGACCAGCCCGAACCGCTCGCCTGCGTGGATGTCGAGGTCGACGTGGCGGATCGCGGTCATCGGTTGGGGACGCCGCCGTACGGAGACGCGCGGCGCGCGGTAGCGGCAGGTCAGCTCCCGTACCTGGTAGAGCGGCTCGCCGGGGCGCGGTGCATCCGTCGCGCTGGACACGGGTCGGGTCTGGTCGGTCACCGGTCCCCTCCCCCACCGTCACCGGCTCCGTGGTTGGGGTACCAGCAGGCGACCCCGTCGTGGGGCTCACCGGTCCACCCCGGCCACACCCGGCACGCCTCATCGCCGCGCGGACACCGGTTGCGGAACACGCAGCCGGACGGGAAGCGGCCGTCGGGCGGCACCGTGCCCTCGATCGTCGGCAGCCGCCCCGCCGCGTCGACCGCCTCGAGGTCCGATGCGGCCAGCAGCCCCTCGGTGTAGGGATGGCGCGGCCGGGTCAGCAGCTGACGGGTGGGTCCGGCTTCCACGATCCGACCGCCGTACATCACCAGGATGCGGTCGCAGATCGTGGCGACGACGGCGAGGTCGTGGCTGATGAACAGCAGCGCCGAGTCGCGCTCGGCGACGCCGTCGACGATCAGCTTGAGCATCTGCGCCTGGACGGTGACGTCCAGCGCGGTGGTGGGCTCGTCGCAGATCAGCAGGTCGGGGCCGTTGGCCAGCGCCATCGCGAGCATCACCCGCTGGCGCTGGCCACCGGAGAGCTGGTGCGGGTAGCGCCGTGCGATCACGTCCGGCTCGGGCAGCTCGACCGCCGCCAACAGCTCGCGGGCACGCTCCTCTGCCGCCCGCCGGTCGGGCACGGTGCGGTGGATGCGCAGCACCTCGGCGACCTGGGCACCGGCACGCATCAGCGGGTTGAGGGCGGTCATCGGCTCCTGGAAGACCATCCCGATCCGGTCGCCGCGCAGCGCGGAGCGCTGTGACTCACCGGCGGCCAGCAGCTCGCGTTCGACACCGCGCAGCCGGACCTCGCCGGTGACCGCGAGCTCATCAGGGAGCAGCCCCATGATCGACAGCGCGGTCAGTGACTTGCCCGAGCCCGATTCACCGATCAGTCCGACCCGCTCCCCCGCTGCGAGGTGGAAGCCGACGTCCTCGATCAGGACGTGGTCGCCGGTCCGGATCGACAGCCCGGTGACGTCCAGCACCGAGCGGGCGGTGTCGGCGAGCGGCGCGGAGGCAGACATCTAGCTCCCCCGCCGGTCGTCGAGCCGAGGGTCGAGTCGATCACGCAGGCCGTCACCGAGGAGGTTGAAGCCGAGCACCGCCAGCGCGATCGCGCTGCCGGGCGCGACCGCCTGGAAGGGCCGGACCGCGACCAACTCCTGGGCCTCCTGCAGCATCCGCCCCCACGACGGGGTCGGCGGCTGGGTGCCGAACCCCAGGAACGACAGCGCCGCCTCGGCCAGCACGGCGATGGCGAACGACACCGAGGCCTGCACGATGACCAGCCCCGAGATGTTCGGCAGCACGTGGCGCACCGCGATCGCGAACCGGCCACGCCCCGCCGAACGGGCCGCCAGGACGTAGTCACTGGACATCACCTGCAAGGTGCCGCTGCGTGCGACCCGCGCGAAGACGGGGATGGAGGCGATCCCGATCGCGACCATCGCCGTCATCGTGCTCGAGCCGTAGACGGCACCGAACATCACCGCCAGCAACAGGGCGGGGAAGGCCAGCAGCAGGTCGTTGAGCCGCATCACCGTCTCGCCGATCCAGCGCGACCCCATGCCCATCAGCACCCCGAGCGGGGTGCCGATCACCCCGGCGATGCCGACCGCGACCACCCCCACGAGCAGCGTGGTGCGCGCCCCGACCATCAGCCGGCTGAACACGTCACGGCCGAACCGGTCGGTGCCGAACCACAGCTCGGCGCTGGGTCCCTGCAGCCGCCGCGAGCCCTCCACCAGCAGCGGATCGTGCGGGGTCCACACCAACGACAGCGCACCGACGACCGCGATCATGCCGACGATCACCAGCCCCACCACCAGCGACGCCGGCAACGACCGCCGCGAGGCCTCGATCCGCGTGCCCTCGAGCGTGACCGAGGGGTCGCTCGTCCCCGGTGGCGGGGTGGGCTCCACGCTGCTCATGCCGCGGCCCGCAGCCGTGGGTCGAGCACCGTGTAGGCCACGTCGACCAGGTAGTTGAGCAGCAGCACGGCGACCACGAGCACCATCACGACCCCCTGCACCAGCAGCAGATCACGGTTGGCCACGCCGTCCAGCAGCAGGCTGCCGAGTCCAGGCAGCACGAACACCCGCTCGACCACCACCGCGCCGACCAGCAGCACCGCGAGCTGGAGGCCGAGCACGGTGACCACCGGGATCGCGGCGTTGCGCAGACCGTGGCGGACCAGAGCACGGCCCGGGGTCAGCCCCTTCGCCCTGGCGGTGCGCAGGAAGTCCTCACGCAGCACGTTGAGCACGGTCGAGCGCACGTAGCGCGAGAGCACGGCTCCCTCGATGATGCCCAGCGACAGCGCCGGCAGCAGCAGCCGCCGCAGGAACTCCACGGGATCGACAGCCGGCGGCACCCAGCCGCCGGCCGGCAGCAGCCGCCAGCTGACCGAGACCAGCCCGATCAGCAGGATGCCGGCCAGGAAGTTGGGGACGGCGATGCCGATCTGGCTCACCCCCGCCAGCAGCGTGCCGAGCGGCCGTCGGTGGTGCACCGCGGACAGCGTGCCCAGCGGGACCGCGATGATCAGCGCGACCAGCATGCCCGCCGCGATCAGCCACAGGCTGACCAGCAACCGGTCGACGATCAGCGGTCCGATCTGTGCGCCGGTGACGTACGACACCCCGAAGTCACCGCGCGGCAGACCACCGACCCAGTCGAGGTACTGGACCGGCAGCGCCCGATCCGTGCCGAACTCCGCCCTTAGCTCCGCCACGGCCTCGGGCGTCGCTCCGGTGCCGAGCGCGACCTGCGCCGGATCCCCCGGCAGCACCGAGAGGAACCAGAACACCAGGACCGAGGCGACCGCCACGCTCGCCAGGAGGATGAGCGTGCGTTTGGCCAGCTGGACCAGCACGGGGGTTCCGGTCGGTGGCTAGGGGCGCTCGAGGACGGTCAGGTCGAACATCTCGCCGACGTCGTTCTCCGGCACCCCGGCGACCTGGTCGTTGGCGATCTGCAGGTTGGGCGCCAGGAACAGCCAGTCGGAGGCGGCGTCCTCGGAGATGATGCGTGCCACCTCGCGGTAGTTCTCCACGAACGTCTCCTCGTCGCCGCGGTCGGCCTCCGCGAGCAGCTCCTGCACCTCCTGGTTGTCGTAGCGCCAGTAGTAGTCGGGGTTGCCGTACTGGACGATGTCGCGCGGCTCGACGTGGTTGATCACCGACATGTCGTAGTTCGCGTCGTTGAACACCTCGTCGAGCCACACGGCCGGGAACTCCAGGGTGTCGATCTGTGCGTCGATGCCGACCGAGGCCAGCTGCGACTGGACGGTCTGGGCCGCGTTGACGGCGTAAGGCAGGTTGGGGATGCGGAAGTCGAGCTCCAGATCGGTCGCGTCCGCCTCCTCGAGCAGCTGCTCGGCCTGCTCGGGGTCGTAGGGGTGGATGTCGGTGAGGTCCTCGTACCAGGGGTCGGTCGGAGGGACCATCGAGCCGATCAACTGGCCGTAGCCACCCCAGGCCGTCTCACGCACCGCATCGCGGTCGATGGCCTGACGTATCGCCTGTCGGACGCGTAGATCATCGAACACCTCACGGTCGTGGTTGAACGAGAGCACGATCTGGCCGTTGGAGGTGCCCTCGATGATCTCGAAGCGGTCGTCATCCTCGAACTGCGAGAGCCCCTCCGGCGCCTGCACGGTGCCGATCAGGTCGATGTCGCCAGCGAGCATCGCGTTGTTGAGTGCGTTGGGGTCCTCGAAGTAGCGGAAGGTCACCTCGTCGAACGCCGGCGCCTCGCCCCAGTAGTCGTCGTTGGCCACGAAATCGATGCGCTCACCACGGGCGAACTCGTCGACGAGGTAGGGGCCGGTGCCGATCGCCTGCTCCTCGAGCCCCTCGACCCCATCGGGCGAGAACATCGCGCCGATCCGCGTGGTCATATCGAACAGCCAGCGGTTGGAGGGCTGGGACAGGGTCACGCGGGCGTGCAGATCGTCGACCACCTCGACGTCCTCGACGACGTCCATGCCCGCCGCGAGCCCGATCGTCCAGTCCTCTTGCACACGCTCGATCGAGAAGGCGACGGCCTCGGCGTCGAAGGGGTCACCGTTGGAGAAGGTCACCCCCTCCTGGAGGTAGAAATCGTAGACCGTGCCGTCCTCGCTGACCTCGTAGGACTCGGCGAGCAGGGGTTGCAGCTCGCCGTCCTGGTCGACCTTGACCAGCGGCTCGTAGACGTTGACCAGCACCGCTTCGGGGATCGCCGCCCCATCATCGGAGGAGAAGTCGAGGCTCGCCGGCTCGGCCGCGAAACCGACCGTCAGCGAGCCGCCCTCCTCGGCTCCAGCGTCGTCGTCATCCGCTGCATCGTCCTGCTGACCTGCATCCTCGTCGTCGGCGTCATCCGTCTCCTCGACCTCATCGAGCCCCTCTTCGGGGTCGGCGGTGTCACCGGCCGAGCAGGCGCTGAGCAGCAGCACGCTCGTCGCAAGCAGTGCGGCGAACCTACGGGTCCTGGCCACGGGTCCCTCCCTCGCTCCGTCGGACACGCTCGGCGACCCCCTCCACCGACCGCGGGCGGGGATGGTGGCACATCGACGAGCGGAACGGCAACGCTGTGTGTCATCCGGGCCCGGGAATCCGGGTGCGCTCACGTGGTCGGCGACCCACCGTCCGTGCCGCCGTCCAGCTCGCCGTCCCCTCGGTCGTCGTCCCCTCGGTCCTCGCCCTGCTCGCCAGCCGCGTCGTCGTCGGCCTCGTCACCGTCGGGGTCGCGTACCAGCCATTCGTGGTAGAGCCGCCGCTCGGCACGCAGCCAGGGGTAGAGGGGAGCGATCACCAGCGCCACGAGCACCAGCGGTGAGACCGGTGGGACGCCGAACACCGCGGCGAAGACGGCGCCGGTCACCAGGGCGACGGCGACCGTGACCAGCAGCGGCGCACGCACCGCCAGGCGCAGGACAGCCGCCGGCCCACCGTCCAGGTCCCACTGGCGGAACCGGACCCGACGCAGCAGCGCCATCAAGCGGTCGACAACGGCCACGGTCGTTCCTCGTCGATGCGTCGCGCGTGTGGTTCCCAGCCGCACGCCCGGTGGTTACCGTTGACCATCACGTGAGCGAACGGGCGAGGGATGAGCCGAGCGGACGCGGCGACCGACGAGGTCGACGAGGCGTTCTCCTACCGTCAGATCTGGTGGATCGGCGCCGGGTTCCTCGGCGTCATGCTCGTCTTCTCAAAGTACAACGCGTTCCTGCCCATCCTCTACGAGCGGTTCCTCGACAGCCGCACGCTGATCGGTCTGCTGATGGGCACCGACAACCTGGTCGGGCTGATCCTCATCCCGGTCATCGGGGCCTGGTCCGACGGGCTGACCCATCCGCTCGGTCGCCGGCTGCCCTTCATCATCGTGGCGGTCCCCGTCGCCACGCTGACCTTCGCGGGCATCCCGTTCGCGGCCACAGCGCTGTGGTCGCTGATCATCGTCGAGGTGACCTTCACCGCCGCGATGCACTCCTACCGCGGACCGGTGATCAGCCTGCTGCCCGACCACTGCCCACCCGAGCGCCGCTCCACCGGCAACGGGATCATCAACCTCATGGGCGGCATCGGCTCGCTGATCAGCTTCGCCGGGCTGAGCCTGCTCTACGACGTCGATCCGCGGCTGTCGTTCGGACTGGCCGCGCTGCTGCTGGCACTCACCGGTGCCGCCGTCGTCTGGAAGGCCGACCGGCATCCGCCCTACGTCGATGCGGTCAGCGAGCACCAGGCACGCCCACTGGGTGACACCATCAAGGGTGTGGCTCTGCTCACCCGCCGTCCCAACCGCGGTCAGCTCTACGTCCTCGCCGCGATGCTCGTCTACTACATCGGCTTCGCCGGTCTCGATGCGATGTTCCCGCTGTTCGCGGTCAACGAGCTCGGCCTGACCGCCGGCCGCGCCGCGTTCATCCTCACCGCGTTCGTCGGCTCGTTCATCGCGCTGGCACTGGTCGCGGGGATGATCGGCACCCGCTTCGGCAAGATCCCCGCCATGCTCACCGGACTGACCATCCTGCCGGTGCTGTTCGTCATCGCCGCCCCGGTGCGCTCGATCCCGCTCCTGGTCGGCCTGTTCGTGATCGGCGGGTTCGCCTGGGGGCTGGTCAACGTCCAGGCGATGCCGCTGGTGGCCGACCTCGGCGGCCGCAACCGCATCGGCTTCTACGTGGGGCTCTACTACCTGTTCACGATGGTGGGCCAGATGCTCGGCGGCCCGGTGATCGGCGGTGCCATGGACCTGTTCGGTGACCAGGGGCTGTTCTACGGCGCCGCAACCGCGTTCGCGCTCGGCTTCGTCCTGCTGCGTCGCGGTCAGCTGCTGCTGCCCGTCAGCCCCGAGGAGCTCGCCCGTCGTGAGGTCGAGCTGCCCTCCGACGAGGCCATCGACGACTGACCATCCCTGTCAGCCGTCTGGGCTGCCGACGTCCGCCGCACGTCAGCTAGTCTCGGCATCCCGCAGCAAGGAGCCTGTCGTCTCCACCGAGCGGATCCGAAACGTCCTGGTGCTCGGGCACACCAGCACCGGCAAGTCGACGCTGGTTGAGGCCATGCTCTCGGCCGCAGGACACGACACCGGGCACGGTCAGGGGGCGACGGTCCTCGACCACGAGCCCGAGGAGCGCGACCGCGGCCACTCGCTCGCGCTGTCCCTGGCGAGCTTCGAGTACGACGGGGTCAAGCTCAACATGCTCGACGCCCCGGGTGGCGGCGAGGTGCTCGGCGACGCCTACCCGGCGCTGCTGGCCGCGGACATGGCGCTGTTCGTGGTCGACGCCACCGTGGGCATCCAGCCGCAGCACGAGGAGCTGTGGCGGGCATGTGAGCAGCGCGGACTGCCCCGGCTGGTGTTCCTGAACAAGCTCGACCTCGAACGAGCCCGCTACCAGGACAACGTCGACGACCTGCGCGCACGCTACGGCAAGCCGCTCGCCCCCGTGCACATGCCGCTGGGGATCCACGACCGCTTCGGCGGCGTGATCGACCTGCTGCACGCCACCGCGGTGCGGTTCGAGGACGGCCAGCGCACCGAGGGCGAGATCCCGCAGGAGTACCGCGACCAGGCCGAGCGCAACCGTGAGGCGCTGATCGAGTCGGTGGTGGAGAACGACGACGAGCTGCTCGAGCGCTACCTCGAGGGCCAGGAGCCCTCCTCGACGGAGGTGGCCGAGGTGTTCGCCCACGGGGTAGCCGAGCTCGGCTTCTTCCCGCTGCTGTGCGGCTCGGCGACCCAGGGCATCGGTGTCGAACTGCTGCTGCACTTCCTGGTCGAGGAGTGCCCCTCGCCGGCGGAGGCGCCCCACCCGCTGCCGCACGACGGACCGACCGTCGCCTACGTCGCCAAGACCTTCTCCGACCAGTACGTGGGCCGGATCAACCTGCTGCGCGTGCTCTCGGGCGAGCTCGAGCCCGACGACGAGCTCACCTCGACGCGCACCGGTGAGACCCAGCGGCTCCATCAGCTGTTCACCCTGCGCGGACGCGAGCAGCTGCCAGTCAACGGCGCCGCCGCGGGCGACATCGTGGCGGTCGCCAAGCTCGATGACGTCGCCACCGGTGACATCCTCTCCGCCGACGGCAAGGAGCCGGAGCTCGAGCGGCCGATCCCACCCAAGGGCTTCCACCGGGTGGTGCTCTCCCCCGCCTCCAGCGCCGACGACGACAAGCTCTCCTCGGCGCTGCAGCGCATCGTCCAAGAGGATCCCTCGATCCGCATGGAGGTCGACCCAGAGGCCGGCACGCGCGTGCTGCACTTCCTCGGCCCGGTGCACGTCGACGTCACCGTCGAGCGGCTCAAGCGCAAGTACGGCGTCGAGGTCGAGGTCGAGGCGGCCCCGATCAACTACC
>JBKGZF010000067.1:0-8917 GCA_046545715.1 Nitriliruptoraceae bacterium
CCACACGGCAGCAGCCCGCTGGTCGAGCCGACGACGGTGGTCGCCGTCGTCCCCGCCCATCAGCTGGACACAGCCTTCGGACGGGACCGGGCGATCATCGCCAGGCCGACGATGATCCAGCCGTAGGCGAAGTAGACGATCTGCAGCCAGTGGGGCGGCCAGCCGAGGAACGCCACCTGGACGACGATCCACACCACGAGCGCCGCGCCGACGAGCAGGTGGCCAGCAGCCGCCCAGCGTGCCCGACGCAGCTCCGCGATGAGCACGACGGTGGGCAGCAGGCCGTTGACGATCGCGAGCGCGATCCCACCGAGGACCGGCGAGGCGAACGGCAGGTCGGCCGCGGCATCGCCGATCATCTCAGGTCCGGCGAGGATCAGACCGGTCGCGCCAGCGAAGGCCCCGACGGCCAGCACCGCCTCGAGCCAGACCAAGCTCGTTGTGACCGCGGTCCGAGCGGGGCCACGGGCCTCGACGGTTGCCACCCGCCACCTCCTGCGACCGCCTCTCGAGGTGGTGACGGCCGGACCTCGAGTACAGCACGGCTGGCCGGACCCGACCAGGGCCTCAAGCCCCACCTCGCTAGCTGCGAGGTGGCACGAACCGACCGTGGACCGCCCCCTGCCGTGACCTCGCCACCTCGCCGGCCACGACGTAACGCCAGCCGACCGTGGACAGTCCCCTGCCGTCACCTCGGCGACCCCGCACCGGCTCCTGCGTCCGCGCCGTCACCTCGGCGACCCCCCCCCCACCAGCTCCTGCGTCCGTGCCGTCAGGCGCCGACCAGCACGGTCACCAGGAAGCCGGCCAGCGCAGCCAGCCCGCTCGCGCCGCCGCTGCGCGCGAAGGCCTCGGGCAGCATGGTCTCGGCGATGACCGTGATCATCGCACCCGTGGCGATCCCACGGATGCCCGCGGAGACGGCCGGCGCCGCGCCGCCGAGCACGATCGCGCCGAGGCCCGCCCCGATCGCCGCCGCGACGAGCAGCGAGCTCCACAGCAGCAGGACGCGCCGCCAGGCCCAGCCCTGCTCGCGCATCCCCACCGAGGAGGACAGCGCCTCCGGGTAGTTGGACAGGAACAGCCCCGCGATCAGCGAGGTGCCGCCGATGGCGCCGGTGGCCTCGGCACCGATCACGAACGACTCGGGGATCCCGTCGAGCATCAGCCCGAGCCAGATCGCCAGCGGGGCGGCGTGTTCGACGGCCGTGGTCCGGACCTCGGGGGCAGGCCGCGCGGCCACCACCGAGCGGATCGCGCGCCGGGCCCACAGCTCGGCCTGCTGGGGCGTCGCCCCCTGCTGCTCACGCAGGTAGCGCTGCACGTCGCCCTCTCCGAGGTAGCGACCCACCGCTGCGCGCAGGCCGGGCAGCTGTGCGAGCAGCTCGGGGAGGTCGGCGCGGCGCAGGACCCACACCGTGACGTCCGACGTCGCGACCGCGGTCGAGACGTGTGGGGCGCCGGTGAAGAACGACAGCACCCCGAAGGCGTCGCCCTCGGTCAACCGCTCCCCGGCGTGCGGCCCTGCCTTGGCCACGAGCGAGACCTGCCCGTGCTCGATCATGTAGAGGCGGTCGGGGGCATCGCCGGGACGGAAGAAGCTGTGGCCCTCGTCGTGCTGCTTGCGCAGCAGCCGCTCACCGATGCGCTCCAGCTCGTCCGCCGGGAGGTCGGCGAACACCGTGGTGCGGCGGATCCGGCTCGCACGTGCGCTGAAGTCACGGCCCGGATGCGGCGCCTCGCGGGCGCGCACCGTGCCGTGGCCGCCGTCAGCCCGCACCCGCGCGATCCAGTCGTCGAGCTCCTGATCGGTGAACCCGTGCTCGTCGCGCAGGTAGGTGAGGACCGGCTCGCTCTCGAGGTAGCTCGCGAGCCGCTCGCGCAGCCGCCTGGCCTGCCCCAGCACCTCGAGGAAGCGGTCCCGGTGGATCTCCAGGACCTCGGTCGGGTCCGATGCGGCGATGGCGGATGATCGGTGGGGCGTGCCGGCCAGGAAGGACCGGAACCCGAACGCCGCGTGCTCGGTGAGCTCCCGTGCCCCATCGAGGTGGTCCAGCGTGACCTTGCCGCGCACGATCACACGCAGCGTCTCGGCCGGGTCGTCGCGACCGTAGATCAGGCGGTGCTGCGGGTACTCGACGGTCTTGCCGGCCTCTGCGAGCAGCTCCAGCTCCCGGTCCGGCAGCCCGTCGAACACATCGATGCGCTCGAGCTGCTCGAGCAGCCGCCGGCGGCGGCGGCGCTCGCGCTGCTCGGCGTAGACCAGCGTGGTCGAGGCCTTGCGCAGGAAGCCGCCGCGAGCGTTGATGCCGCGGTTCAGGGCCTCGAAGACCAGTCCGCCCACCACCGCGCCCACCACGAGGGGCCCGGTCTGCTCCGCATCCAGCATCGGTGCGACGATGCCGATGGTCACGGCCGCGAGCAGGGCTCCGGCGCCGAAGGCGGTGAGGATCCCGAGCATGCGGTTGGCCGGTTGCCAGAGCCTGGCCGTGACCGCGCCGAGGGGGAGGGAGACGGCGCTGAGCGCTCCGAGCCCTACGGCCAGCGCCATCTCGGACACCGCTCGCCTCCGATCGGCCGAGCCTGCGGGGCTCAGCCTAAGCGCTGCTTCGAGGGTCGAGCGTTCGCGCCTTCACACATCCTGGCTGTAGCTTGCATACCGCGACGAGGCGCACGCGGCGCGGTGGCGCGTGCGGCTCCGCCTGCCTCTGCGTCCCATCCTTCCATGCCACAGGAACCGCTGTGACCGATCATGTCGCCCTGCGTGCGGATCTCGAGCACCTCGCCCGCAACCTGCGCTGGTTCGCAGACCAGCCGACCCGTCGGCTGTTCGAGACGCTCGCCGACGACCTGCGGGAAGCCGGCGCGACGGTGGACGGCCGTGACCCGATGGCGGTCGTCACCGCGCTCGATGGCGCCACGCTGCACGCGATCGCCTCCGACCCGGACCGCCTCGCGTGGATCGAGGAGGTCGTCGGCGCGTTGGACGCCGAGCTGGCGAGTGCGCCATCGCTGCGCGACGGTGCGCGCATCGTGGCCTACCTCTCGGCCGAGTTCGCGCTCAGCGACACGCTGTTCACCTACTCGGGCGGGCTCGGGGTGCTGGCCGGCGACCACCTGCGCTCGGCGTCGGACCTCGGGCTGCCGCTGGTCGGGGTCGGCCTCGCCTACCGCGACGGCTACTTCCTCCAGCAGGTCGATGAGCACGGTCAACAGCACGCCCTGCCGGCCGTCAACGACCTCGCCCACTCACCCGCCGAGCCGGTCCTCCATCCCGCCGGCGAGCGGCTCCGTGTCGAGGTGCCGATGGGTGACGGGGCCGTGCAGGTCGAGGCGTGGCGCATCGCCGTCGGCCGGGTGCCCCTCGTCCTGCTCGACAGCGACATCGAGGCCAACGCCGAGCATCACCGCTGGATCACGCGGCAGCTCTACGGCGGCGACGAGGACACCCGCCTGCGCCAGGAGCTGGTGCTCGGCGTCGGTGGCGTGCGCATGCTGGAGGCCATGGGGCTCGAGCCGTCGGTCTACCACCTCAACGAAGGGCACGCGGCCTTCGCCGGGCTCGAGCAGCTCGGCCGGCACCGCCGTGCCGGACACGGCCTCGACGAGTCGCTCGCCCGGGTGCGAGGCGAGCTGCAGTTCACCACCCACACCCCCGTCCCGGCCGGACACGACAGGTTCCACTACCACCTGGCGCGCCACCACCTCGAACCACTCGCCCACCAGGTCGGCATCCCCTTCGAGCAGCTGTGGGGGCTGGCCACCGGACCGGGCTTCGACGCCTGGAACCAGACGGTGCTGGCCCTGCGCCTGGCCGGACGGACCAACGGCGTATCGCAGCTCCACGGCCAGGTCTCGCGGTCGATGTTCGCCTCGCTGTGGCCACAGCGCCCCGTCGACGAGGTCCCGATCGACCACGTGACCAACGGGGTCCACCCCTCGACCTGGGTCGGGCCCGACGTCGCCGAACTGTTGGACGACCACGTCCCCGGATGGCAGCGTGGCACCGATCCCGACCGGTGGAAGGCCCTGCGCGCGGTCGATCGCGCACGCCTGTGGGAGGCCCGCCGTCGAGCACGCGGCCGCCTGCTCGAGGTCGTCCGGCAGCGTCTCGAGCAGCGCTCGGCACGCACCGGCGCGCCACACGGGGGTGGCGGGCTCGATCCCGAGTCGCTCACGATCGGCTTCGCACGGCGCTTCGCCACCTACAAGCGCGGCTCGCTGGTGCTGCGCGATCTCGATCGGCTCGGTGCGATCCTGGCGGACGAGCAGCGACCCGTGCAGCTGCTCGTCGCCGGGAAGGCCCACCCCGCCGACCTCGAGGCCCAGGGCCTGATCCGTGCCGTGGTGGAGGCCTCGGGTGACCCCCGGTTGGCGGACCGGCTGGTGTTCATCGAGCAGTACGACCTGGAGCTCGCCGGGCTGCTGACCGCCGGGTGCGACGTCTGGCTCAACGTCCCGGTCCGGCCGCTCGAGGCCTCGGGAACCTCCGGGATGAAGTCGGCGATGAACGGCGGGCTGAACCTGTCGGTGCGCGACGGCTGGTGGGACGAGGCGGTGGCCGAGCAGGGTTCGCAGGCGGAGGCCGGCATCGGCTGGGCGGTCACCGGCGGGGACGCAGAGGTCCCGCACGCACGCGATGACCAGGACGCCGCTGAGCTCTACCGTCTGCTCGCCGAGGAGGTCGTGCCGACCTTCCACGACCGCGATCACGACGGTCTCCCGCAGCGGTGGCTGACGATGGCCCTGGACGCGATGGTGCTGCTCTCCCCCGTCTACTCGACCCACCGCATGGTCAGCGAGTACGCCGCGCGCTACGGCGTCGAGCCGCGCTGAGGCCCGGCAAGCCGCGGCCTGCCGGGCCTCGAGGAAGCTCCTTCGCCCCTGCGTCAGGCGAGCGTGGCGGTCACCGAGAGCTCGACGTTGCCCTTCAGTGCCTGCGAGACCGGGCAGCCGTCCTTGGCGGCGTTGGCCACCTCCTGCAGGGTCGCGTCATCGAGGTCCGCGGCGCTGACCTGGACCGTGAGGGCGCTGGCGGTCACGCCCTGCCCGGCCACGAAGGAGACGGTCGCCGAGGCCTCGATCCGGTCGGCGACGATGTCCCGGTCGGCGAGCTGCTTGGAGAGCGCCATCGAGAAGCACGACGAGTGTGCGGCGGCGATCAGCTCCTCCGGGCTGGTCTGGCCGCCCGGCTCCTCGGTGCGCGCCGGCCACGACACGGGCAGGTCGCTGGCCAGCCCCGAGGACTCCAGCGTGGCGGCACCTGACCCGGAGAACAGGTCACCTTGCCAGACGGTGGATGCGGTGCGGTCAGCCATGTCTCGCTCCTCGTGTGCGGTGTGTGCGGTGTAGCTGGTGTGCAGCGAACGGTGACGAGGCTACAACCACGCGGCTCGGGGTCCCGCCGGGTGCGAGCCACGCGGGCGCTGAGGTCGATGCGGGTGTCCTGCCGCCGTGACGGAGAGCTTCGGCGGTATTGTCCTTCTCCGCCGCCGCTCGTCGCCTACCACGGATCGTGGCCGGTGCCAGCCGGACCGAGGAGTTCCGATGCCCACACGATCGCGCGCACAGCCCGCATCGGAGCAGCGCGAACGCTCGGCCGACGACGGCACCTCGATGACGGACACCGCAGGCGCGTCGAGGATCCGCAAGGTCGGCGCCACCGCCTGGTCGCTGCTCGGCATCATCGCGATCCTGGCGCTCGCGGGCTGGCTGGCTGGGCGACTGAGCCTGCTCGTGGTGCCGCTGATCCTGGCCCTGTTCCCCGCCACCTTGCTGGTCCCGGTCGCGGCGAAGCTCAGGTCCCTCGGGGCACCTTCGAGCCTTGCCGCGATCACCTCGATCCTGCTGGCCTTCCTGGTGCTCGGGGGGCTCATCGGCTCGATGATCCCGCTGGTGGCCAACGAGGTCCCCGAACTGGTGGATTCGGCCGCTGACGGCGTCGAGGAGATCGAGACGTTCCTCGAGAACGACCCGCTCGGCCTCGGCATCGAAGGCCCGGCCGAGCTGCTCTCCGTCGCGCGCGACCAGCTCGGCGAGATCGGCGACTACACCGGTCAGGCCATGTCCGCAGCGAGCACGACCGCCGAGGTCCTCGCAGGCCTGTTGCTGCTGTTCGTGGTGCTGTTCTTCTACCTCAAGGACGGTCGTCGGTTGACCGACGGGGTCCTGTCCGTCGCGCCGCGGAGCATCCGTCCCCGCCTGGGACGTGCGGCCGAGCGGTCGTGGGAGGCGCTCGGCTCCTACTTCCGTGGTCAGTTGACGGTCGCGCTCATCGATGCGGTCTTCATCGGCATCGGTCTGCTGATCCTGGGGATCCCGCTCGCGGTGCCGCTCGCCGTGCTGATCTTCTTCGGCGCACTCTTCCCGCTCATCGGAGCGCTCGTGACCGGCGGGCTCGCGGTGCTCGTGGCCCTGGCCGACGGTGGGTTGGTCGCCGCGCTCATCGTCCTGGCGCTCATCGTCGGGGTGCAGCAGGTGGAGGGCAACTTCCTCCAGCCGATCATCATCGGCCGGGCGATCGACCTGCACCCGCTGGTGGTCGTCCTGGCCATCACCGCCGGTGGGGTGCTGTTCGGCATCCTGGGAGCGTTCCTGGCCGTGCCCGTCGCGGCCATCGTCGCCCGCGTGGTCGCAGAGGACCCACAGCCACCGCCGCCGACACAGGACGGGTCGGAGCCTGATGCGGGTAGTGCAGGCGTCGACGACGAGCGGGCCGAGCAACGGGACACGCCCGAGGCCGACGGCGCCGACCCAGCATCGGGATAGGGGGAGCCCGGCCGGACGGGGAGAGCCACATGGCAGGAACCTGGTCACTGCCGATCGCCCTGGCTGCCTTCACCGCCGCCACGGTGGTCATCGCGCTCGCCGGCACCCGCCTCGCTCGCGTGGTGGACCGCCTGGCGGATCGCACCGGGCTGGGTGAGGCCGTCGCGGGTGCGGTCCTGCTCGGCTCGGCCACGTCGCTCGCCGGGCTGACCGTCAGCATCGTCGCGGCAGCGTCGAACGAGCCCAGTGTGGCGATCAGCAACTCGGTCGGCGGGATCGCGGTTCAGACCGCGTTCATCGTCGCCCTCGATGTCACCCACCGTGGCGCCAACCTCGAGCGCGCTGCGGCGTCGCTGACCAACGTGTTCAACGCGCTGCTGTTGATCACCCTGCTCGGGATCGTGGTGTTGGGCGTGGCGATGCCTCCCGTGACGCTGCTGGGCGTCCACCCCGCGTCGATGCTCCTGGTCGTGATCTATGGCTACGGGCTGCGCCTGAGCCACACGATCGCGAGCGATCCGATGTGGCATGCAGAGCGGACGAGGGACACGCAGCTGGATGAGCCCGACGAGCCCGAGCCGGGAGAGAACCTCGCCAGGCTGTGGACCTGGTTCGGCGCGCTCGCCGTCGCCACCGCCGCCTCCGGCTGGGTGGTCGGCCAAGCCGGCCTCTCGCTCATCGAGGAGACCGACCTGTCGGGCACGTTCGTCGCCGTGGTGTTCACAGCGGTCGCCACCTCGCTCCCGGAGCTCATCACGGGCATCGCCGCCATCCGCACGGGGGCACCGACCCTGGCGGTGGGTGGGATCATCGGTGGCAACACCTTCGACACCCTGTTCATCGCCATCTCCGACGTCGTCTACCAACGCGGCTCGCTCTACGAGCAGGTCGTCACGAGCGACATGTTCGTGATCGGATGGACCATCCTGCTCACCGGGATCCTCGGTGCCGGGCTCATCCGCCGGCAACGGGCGTGGATCGGCTTCGAGGGCTTCGCCATCCTCGGGGGCTACATCGCTGGGCTGGGGATCCTCTGGCAGCTGTGATGCGGACGTTCGAGCGACCGGGGACACCCTCGTCGTGGTACCGCTCACGGATCGGCCCCTGCGCAACGTCACGCCGCATCAGGGAGCCGGCAACCTCGGCGCGGTGGAACGGATACCGGCTGTGGTCATCGTCCGTACGTCGGGGGCTCGGTGCTGATCGCCTGCAACGGCTCAGGGTGTGCGTGCGTCTGACTGCGGGACGACATCCCGACGACCACCCACATGACCGGGGCGTCGGGACGTGACATCCGGAGCAGCGACGAACGAGGAAGCACATGACGCCTGCATCAACTGGACCGATCGCAGACCCATCGCCCGCCCCTGCCACGACGATCAGCCGGATGGTTGCGGTGGCGCTCGCGCCTGTCGCACTCGTCGCGATGTCGCTCGTGCCGGCAGCACCGGCTACCGCTCAGAGCGCAGAGCAGCACGACACCGCTCGACCACCGGCCCTGCTGTGCCCCGACGAGCCGGAGACGGCCGATCTGGAGGACCGTGACGACATCAGCGCAGCGCACATCGATGCGATCGACTGCCTGGTGCAGTTGGGTGTCGCTGAGGGTCTCGGCTCGGACGTGGGTACGCACTATCTGCCGGATGGTGAGGTGCGTCGGGATCAGATGGCCAGCTTCGTGATCCGCACCCTTGAGGCCGCCGGAGCGGGCCTTCCGGCCGGGGAAGACGGCCGCTTCGACGACGTTCCGCCCGACAACGTCCATCGTGATGCGATCGAACAGCTCGCCGAGATCGGCGTGGTCCAGGGCGTCACCGAGGACACCTACGACCCGGACGCACCCGTGTCACGTGACCAGATGGCCTCGTTCCTGCTGCGCGCGACCGCCTGGTACCAGGACACCGAGGTGGAGGAGCTCACCGGGGGTGCGACCAACTTCGATGACATCGGCTCGAGTGCGCACGCTGAGGCGATCGCCGGGATCTATCACCTGGGCATCACCTACGGCACGAAGGCCGATGTGTCCGGTGCACGCTACGAGCCTGCAGCGATGGTCACCCGCGAGCAGATGGCCAGCTTCCTGGTCGCGTCGTCCCGGGCGATGCTGACCGACCCGGCCACGTGCACCGACCCGGTCCATGGCTACCAC
>JBKGZF010000068.1:0-8873 GCA_046545715.1 Nitriliruptoraceae bacterium
CCGCTACCGCAGCGAGCGGCCGCAGCCGGACGTGGATGTGCTGGTCGCCGCTGCCGGGCTGTGGCAGGAGCGCGACCGGCGGGCAGGTGAGCTCGACTACGGCTCGCAGCGTCGTCTGGAGATCGCTCGCGCCGCGGCGGCCTCCCCGCGCTTCCTGCTGCTCGACGAGCCGACCTCGGGGATGAGCGACGAGGAGTCGCTTGCGATGATCCGCCACGTCCGCGAGACCGCGGCGGCGATCGGTGCGGGCGTGATCGTCATCGACCACGACCTGAGCTTCATCACCGGCGTGTGCGACCGGATCACCGTGCTCGACCACGGCGAGGTGATCGCCGACGGCACCCCGCAGCAGATCCAGCGCGATCCCAAGGTGATCGAGGCCTACCTCGGTTCGGAGACCGTCGGCGAGGGCGGCTGAGGCTCGGCTCCCGGGTCGCTGTGTGATCGCTCGGGGCGTGGTCGCGGTGCTCAGCTTGGTGGGTCGGGGCTGACCCGCACGGCGCGGTAGCCGTGGACGGGGAGATCGGCCAGCACCTCGGGGGCGAGGCTGGCCTCGACCGTGTCGGACACCGATGCGCCGGCCGCGTCGGTCGCCACGAAGTCGATCGTCCACCGGTCGGTGACGGTGACCTCGACCCGGCCGCGGTGGCGGTAGGTGTGGCGGACCGTGCCATCGGGGTAGGGCCGGCCCGGCTCGAGGTGGACCTCGGTGGCTGATCCGTCGCCCCAGTCGACCTGCGAGGCGCCGGTGGCTGACACCGTCACGTCGAAGGCGAAGGGCCCGACCGCCACGGTCAGGCTGCGATCGTAGGTCAGCGCGTGCCCCGTCCCGGTGTCGAGGTAGGCGGGCAGACCGGTCAGCGCGTAGCCCGGTGCGATGCTCGGTTCGGGTCGGGGCAGTTGACCGGCCACCGTGCTGCGCACGGTGTCGCGCAGCGCGATGGCGCCCACCCCCTCGAAGGGGCCAGCGGGACAGTCGAGGTCACGCTGCGCTCCGGGGGCCTCGCGTGCGAGCAGCTCGTCCCAGATCGTGTCGTAGGCCTGTTGCCCCTCCGCGCGCAGCTGCGTCGCGCGGGTCTGCGTGTCGGCCGCGATCCAGCGCCAACCGCGGCACAGTCCCTGGTTGTCCCCGTCGGGATGCGCAGCGTGGATCGGTTGCGCCACCCAGATCAGGTCGGTCACCACGCCGTCGCCTGCGGCTGCTGCCGAGCGCTCGTCGGTGACCACGGTCTCCTGCGAGAGCTCGGCCGAGACGTCGCCGTCGTCGCCGGGCTCACCGGGGTCGAGGTCGGCCGGCACGAGCCCGTCGCTGGCGGCGCGGGCGACGATCGGGTCGCGGTCGCCGCTGGCGGTGCGAACCGGCGGTGGGTCTGCGTGCGGGGCGGTCCCCGTCGTGGCACGCGGGAAGGTGAGGTCGTCCAGCGCGACCGCGGCAGGGAGCGCCGGGCCGGCGACGCAGGCACCGACCACCAGCGCCAGCGCCGCGACCGTGGTGCGCGCCGCAGCGCCACCTCGTCGTGGCTCATGACGTCGTGATGCCTGGCCGACCAGGACGAGCCCCTTGTGCCCCTTGCTGCCACCGCCGGTGCTGTCACTGCCCCTGACGGCGTCCTGATGACGCCCTCAAGCCCCTAAGGGCGACAGAAGGTACTGGAAAAGCACGCAACATCATGGATGGATGCGACGACGTGCGCTGTACAGCGTTCGATGTGCGCCCGCACCCTCGGCGAGGAGCGGGCGATCAACGGCGGGGCTTGCGGACCCCGCGCAGCTCCCAGTCGCCACCGAGCGCGGTCGAGCGGACCTCCTCGGAGGCCGTGGGCTGAGCGCCGACGTCCTCACGGATCGGGGTCGGGCCGCTGACCACGGTGTTGCGCAGCGTGCCGAGGCCCTCGACCTCCACCTCGACCGTGTCGCCGGGGACCACGGGGCGCGAGTTGGCCGGGGTGCCCGAGAGGATCACGTCGCCGGGCAGCAGGGTGATCGTGCGGGCGAGGTCGGCGAGGAGCTCGGCCATGTTCCACTGCATCTCGGCGGTGGAGCCGTCCTGGCGGACCTCGCCGTTGACCAGGGTGCGCAGCCGGCGGTCCTCTCGGGGGTCCCAGTCGCTGGCGTCGACGAGCCCGGGCCCGAGCGGGCAGAGGGTGTCGGAGCCCTTGACGCGCAGCATCGAGCCGGCGTCGGTATCGCGGAAGTCGTGCAGACCGAAGTCGTTGGCGATCGTGTAGCCGGCGATGTGGTCCCAGGCCTGCTCGACGGTGACGTTGCGGGCGGTGCGGCCGACGACGATGGCGACCTCACCCTCGTAGTTGAGCCACTCGCACCGTTCGGGGCGCACGATCTGACCCTCGTGGCTGTTGAGCGAGGAGACCGGCTTGTGGAAGAAGGTGGGCGCCGCTGGCAGGGTGGTCTGGAACTCCTCGACCCGGGAGCGGTGGTTGAGGTGCACGCACAGGATCTTGGAGGGCTCGACGGGGGGTAGGTGATGGGCGTCGTCGATCGCGACGCGGCGTCCGTCGCCGGCGCGCAGCTCATCGCCGTCGCGCACGACGGGCGTCACCGCCCCCTCGAGCAGGATGCGGCGCGTCTCCATCGGTGCTCCTCCCGCCGGTCAGCATGGCGTTCGGACCCGAACGATAGCTGCGTCGGCGGGGGGAGCGGGAGACCCGTGTGTGGCAGCTCCGACCAGGGGGTGGTGAAGGCGCACCGCTTCGACTATCGTTCGGACCCGAACGGTCCGTGGAGGCGGCTCGCGTGTCGTACACCGCCAGCGGGGTCGGTGCGCGCCGTCCACCGGGCCGCGATGTGTGACCACGAACAGCCGGGAGAGGACGTCGAGGTGGCACAGCAGCACGGGTTCATCCTGCCGCGCACGGCGACGGGCGCGTCGTCGATCCTGCCGGCCCCACCGTGGCACTACTCCGGTGACCTGCTGACGATCGAGTACCGCACCGACCCTGATCGGGTGATCGAGCTGCTGCCCGATCCGCTCGAGCCCGCCGAGGATCCCGGTGCGGTGGCGGTGGTGTGGGCGGACTGGCAGTCGTGCAGCGACGGCGGCGAGGAGCTGCTCGACCCCGTGCGGGCGCAGTACCGCGAGGTGTTCTTCGTCATCCGCGGGGTGTTCGCGGGCGAGACGTACTCGCGCTGTGCCTACATCTGGGTGGACAGCGACTTCTCCATGGTGCGTGGCCACTACCAGGGCTACCCCAAGAAGCTCGGCTCGATCCATCTGACCCGACCGGTGGCCTACGGCCGCGCGGGGCCACGCTTGGAGCCGGGTGGTCGCTTCGGCGCGAGCCTCGCCGCCTACGACCGACGCCTGCTGCAGGCCACGTTCACCATCACCGGGACCAGCGACACCGGTGGGTTCGTCAACGCCCACCCCATGGCCCACACCCGCTACCTGCCGGCGATCGAGGGCCCGGACGCGCCGCCGTCGCTGCATGAACTGGTCCGGGTCCAGACCACCGATGTCGAGGCGGGCCCGATCTACACCGGCGAGGCTGAGCTCGAGCTGTTCGACTCGCCGGTCGAGGAGTTCGACCGGTTGCAGCCACGTGAGCTGCTCGGTGCCTACTTCCGGCAGGTCGGCGCGACCTTCGACGGCGGCACCACCTTGCACACCTACCAGGGGCACACCTACCAGGGCTGACGAGGCGGATCGTCGGCCGGCTAGCACCAGGAGGCACCATCATGGGAGAGATCGTCGGAGCCGGGCTCGTCTCGCACGTGCCCACCATCATGTTCGACGAGCCGGTGCGTCGCGAGCTCAACGACGGCAGGGAGATCTCGTTGGTCCCGGGGCTCGTCCGGCTCAAGGACGAGGTCCTCGCGCGGCTGCAGCCGGACACGATCGTGGTGCTGGACACCCACTGGTTCACCACGGTGGAGCACGTGGTCTCGGCCCACGACCATCGCGAGGGGCGGATGACCTCCTCGGAGCTGCCGCGGGGCATGAAGCAGGTGCCCTACGCCTACGACGGCGATCCCGAGCTCGCGCGGTTGATCGAGAAGCACGGCAACGAGCTCGGCACCCCCACCCACGCCGAGGACGACCCCTACCTGCCGGTCTACTACGCCACCGTCAACCTGGTGCACTACCTGCACGCCGACGAGCGCTGGGTCTCGGTCTCGATCGTGCAGACCGGTGAGGACGACGACTTCCTCACCTTGGGTCGTGCGATCGCCGACGCCGTCGCCGCCTCCGACCGGCGCGTGGTGGTGCTGGCCAGCGGCGGGATGAGCCACACCTTCCACCGGCTCAAGGACCTGCCGAAGCACGAGGCCTCCGACCCGTCCAACGTGGTCACCCCGGAGGCGCGGGCGGCTGACGAGCAGCGCATCGAGTGGATGCTCGCGGGCGACCACGCCCAGGTGATCGACGCCATGCCCGACTACCACCCGCATGCGCCCGAGGGCGGCTTCGGACACTACCTGGCCATGGCCGGTGCGATCGGTGGGCGCGACTGCACGGCCCCCGGTGAGCTGTTCAGCGACTACGAGAACGCCACGGGCACCGGACAGGTGCACGTGTGGTTCGAGCGTCCCGCGTCGGGTTGGACGGCCTGAGCCACCGGCCGTCGACGCGGTGCGGTGCAGCGAGCACAAGGAGCAGCCGATGGACAGCCATCTCAGCGACGTGTGGTTCCGGCTGACCGACCTGCCGGTCAGCCACGGCGAGGGGGCGGTGGTCACCACCACCGACGGCACCGACCACCTCGACCTGACCTCGGGCATCGGCGTGGTCAACACCGGCCACTGCCACCCGCGGGTGGTCGAGGCGATCCGCGAGCAGGCCGGGCGGTTCGTGCACGCCCAGGTCAACTGCTACCGCCACGACCTGCTCGAGCCGCTCGCTGACCGACTGGCCGAGATCACCCCGGCCCCGATCGATCGCTTCTTCTTCGCCAACTCGGGGGCCGAGGCCACCGAGGCGGCGGTCAAGCTCGCCAAGCAGGCGACCGGGCGGCCCCACACCATCGTCTTCCAGGGCTCCTTCCACGGCCGTACCCACCAGACGATGGCGATGACCACCTCCAAGAGCGCCACCCGGGTCGGCTACGCACCACTGCCGTCCGGCGTGTTCGTCGCACCGTTCCCCTACACCTTCCTCACCGGCGAGGACGAGGACGCGGCCGTCGATCGCTGCCTGCGCGAGTTCGACCTGCTGCTGACGACCCAGACGGCACCGCACGAGGTCGCGCTGGTGATGCTCGAGCCCGTCCTCGGCGAGGGCGGCTACGTCCCCGCGCCGCCCAGGTTCCTGACCGGCATCGCCGAACGCTGCGCCGAGCACGGCATCCCGTTCGCCGCCGACGAGGTACAGACCGGGTTCGGCCGGACCGGTGAGCTGTTCGCGATCGACCACCACGGCGTGGAGCCGGACATCCTGGTGATGGCCAAGGGCATCGCCTCGGGCTTCCCCATGTCGGCGATCGGCGCGAGCGCCCAGCTCATGGAGCGCTGGCCCCAGGGCTCGCATGGTGGGACCTACGGGGGCAACCCCATGGGCTGTGCGGCGGCGCTCGCCACGATCGAGGTCATGACCGAGCCGGGGTTCCTCGACCATGCCGCCGCCATCGGGCAGCGCTTCCGTTCGGGGCTCGACCAGCTGCTGCCAGAGCAGCCGGCGATCGCCGAGAACCGCAGCCTCGGCGCGATGCTGGCGACCGAGATCGTCGACGCGGACGGCCGACCCGATCCCGCACGAGCGGCGAGGATCCTCGCCTGGCTGCGCGAGGAGCAGCGCATCATCGCGATGAGCTGCGGCCCGTACGGCTCGACGATCCGGTGGATCCCTCCGTTGGTGATCACCGAGCACCAGGTCGACGGTGCCGTTGCCGCCTTCGACCGGGCGCTGCACGCGACGGCGTGACGCGGGGCCGCTGAGCGAGCATCATCGTGGCAACCTGGCCGCAGCGGGGCCGTGACGAGCGAGGAGGATGCGGATGAGCCAGCACCCGGTGCGCATCGACGGCGAGGTGGTCCACACCGACCGGTCCATGACGGTCACGGCTCCCTACGACGGGCGAACGGTCGGCGAGGTGCCCCTGTGCTCGGCCGAGCACGTCGATCGGGCGGTCCGGGGCGCCAGGGCAGCGCTGCGTGAGGGGCCCCTGCCGCAGTGGCGGCGGGCCGAGATCCTCGACCACGCGGCCGAGGCGCTCGCCGACGAGGAGGTGTTCGACGATCTCGCGCGCACGGTCGCCCTGGAGGCGGCCAAGCCCATCACCACCGCCCGCACCGAGGTCGCACGCTGCCAGTCCACGTTCCGCTTCGCGGCCGCGGCGTGTCGGACCCTGGCCGGTGAGGTGCTGCCGCTGGACGCGGCCCGGGCCGGCGAAGGCCGGCTCGGCTTCACCCTGCGCGTGCCGGTCGGCGTGGTCGGGGCCATCACACCGTTCAACTTCCCCGTCAACCTCGTCGCCCACAAGCTCGCACCGGCGATCGCCGCGGGCTGTCCGGTCGTGCTCAAGCCCGCCCATCAGACGCCGCTGTCGGGCCTCAAGCTCGCCGAGCTGCTGCTGGACCGCTGCGGCCTGCCACATGGCTGGCTGCACACCGTCACCGGTGAGGGCGCGACCATCGGGGCCGCGCTGGTCGAGCACGACGAGGTGGCGATGATCACCTTCACCGGTTCGCCTGAGGTCGGCTGGGGCATCCGGGCCGCCGCGCCGAGGAAGAAGGTCTCGCTCGAGCTCGGCAACAACTCGCCGATCATCATCGAGCCGGACGGTGACTGGCAGGCGGCTGCGGCCAGGATCGCCGCCGCCGGCACCAGCCACGCCGGCCAGTCATGCATCTCGGTGCAGCGGGTCTTCGTCCACGAGGCGGTCGCAGAGCCCTTCACCGAGGCGCTGACCCGCGCGGTCGAGGAGCTGGTGGTCGGTGACCCGTTGGACGAGGCCACCCAGGTCTCGGCGCTGATCGACACCGACAACCGTGACCGCATCGTCGACTGGATCCACCAGGCGGTGCGCGACGGCGCCTCGATCGCGACCGGGGGCGAGGTTCGCGACGACGGCGTGCTGGCGCCGACGGTGCTGACCGACGTCACCGCGGACATGGAGGTGTGTCGCAGCGAGGTGTTCGGCCCCCTCGTCGCTGTGCGCAGCTACGGCGATGTCGACGAGGCGTTCGACTGGGCCAACGACACCCGCTACGGCCTGCATGCGGGGATCTTCACCCACGATCTTGGTGTGGCCCGCCGCGCCATCGAGGTGCTGGACTTCGGTGGGGTCATCGTCAACGACGTGCCCACTTGGCGAGCGGACCAGATGCCCTACGGCGGCGTGCGTGACTCCGGCAACACCCGGGAGGGGCCGGCCTACGCGATCGCGGAGATGACCGAGCTGCGCTCGGCGGTCATCGCCTGAGGAGCTCGGCGGCGGCACCAGCGGTGCCGCGGCTCATGGCAGCTGGCCGGCGTAGGCCAGCGCCCGGCGCACCAGCCGACCGTGCCCGGAGGACATCTCCTCCGCGACCGACGGGCTGGTCGCCTCACGTGGGGTGAGCCAGGCGAGGTCGAGCACGTTGGCCGGTGGCGTGCAGGCCCCGTCGCAGGGCACGACGTAGCCGAGCGCGACCGCGTGCTGCCGCGGATCGTGCAGCCCGCTGAGCTCGGGGTCCGGGAAGTACTCGGCGATGGTGAAGGGGGCCACGCCCGTGGGCAGGTGCGGCGCGGCGTCGGGTCCGAGATCCTTGCTCAGGTGGCGCCACAGGGCGTCACGCAGCGGCTCCCGGTAGAGCACCCGGCCGGACACCACGGCGCGTGAGACCGTGCCGTCCGCCTGGGCGCGCAGCAGCATGCCGACCCGCTCGATCCGCCCGAGGTGGTCGACGCGGACCGGCACCGCCTCGACGTAGACCATCGGCACCTGACCGCGCACCGCCTCGAGGCGATCCTCCTCGAGCCAGCCCGTCGCGGTGTCGAGGTCGTCCTGGGTGGGCATGTGCGTCGTCTCCTGCGGTGGGTGGGTGGCTCTGGCTCGCGACAGGATGCCACGTGGCGCGCGGTCGGCTGTCGAGCGGTGTCCGGCCTGCGGCGGTCATATGGTGGAAGCGCGACGGCACTTGTGATTCCCACAAACATCGCTTGCGAGAATCGGTGCTGTCGACCATGGAAGCGGGGCCCTATTGTGTTGGATCCAACGTAGGGTGCGACCACGCGCCAACCGGCATCGGGAGATCCGGGCAGCACAGCCGGCGCGCCACCCCTGGGAGAGGAGTTCAGCATGGTTCGCGTACGCCTGCGTGCCGCACTGGCCGCGAGCCTCGCGGCAGCGCTGCTGCTGGCCGCGTGCAGCGGCGAGGACACGACCGACGACACCGAGGACGACGGTCAGGACGAGCAGGCCGCCGACAACGCCGGCGATGACGGCGACGACGACGGTGATGACGGTGACGACGGTGGTGACGACGAGGAAGCCGCGGACGGCGAACCGATCCCGGTGGGCATCGTGACCTCGACCTCCGGTGCGCTCGGCGCCTACGGTGAGGCCTACGTCGAGGGCCTCGAGGCCGGGCTCGATCACGCCACCGACGGCACCGGCGCGGTCGACGGACGCCCGATCGAGCTCGAGATCATCGACGACGGCGGGGAGCCCGACCAGGCCGTCTCCTCCACGGTCGATCTGATCGGTGAGGGCGTGACGATCGTCGCTGGCTCGGTGTCGTCCGGTGTGGCGGTGCAGCTCGCGCCGCTGGCCGAGGAGAACGACGTCCTGTTCATCTCGGGTCCGGCGGCGACCGACGGCATCACCGGGATCAACGACAACACCTTCCGCTCCGGGCGGCAGAGCTACCAGGACGTGGCCGCGGCGATGAGCCTGCTCGACGTGGCCGACCTCGACGCGGGGTACGGCGACATG
>JBKGZF010000069.1:0-8840 GCA_046545715.1 Nitriliruptoraceae bacterium
ATATCTCTCGGAGCCTGCACGCACGGCCACAGCTGCAGAACGCCCCATCGCTGGAGGCCCCGCTCAGCCTGAGCGTGGCAGATCCGAGGGCTCCAGGGGTGCATCCGCGAGCTCATCGAGATCCGCGACGGCACGCAGCTCGACCGACGCGGCGGAGCTCAGCATGCGTCGGACGCGCTCGGCGTCACGTTCCCGCTCGATCCGGACCCCGATCGCGATGGGTCCGGGGACCATCGGCGCGAAGGTCCGCTCCCATGAGGTGACCATGGTCGGAGCCGTCAGGAGCCCGGTGAGCACCCCGACCGCCCCGCCCAGGAAGGCTCCTCCCCCTGCGCCGGCGAGGGTGACGGCCAGCTCCGGGGCACGGACCACCGCAAGGAGCACAGCGCCGAAGATCGCGCCCGGCACGCTTCCCACCATCCCGCCACGTATGACCAACCGTGCCAGGGCAAGGCTCGAGCCACGATCGGTCTGACGATCGCCGTACCGTCCGGCGGTCACCACCAGCGACCTGCCGAGCAGCTCGATCGCGCCGCCGTCGATGCCCGCACGCGACAGCCGCGAGATGGTCGCACGTGCCTGGCTGGCGTCAGGGTGGAACGCCACCAGATCAGGGCATCCGGAGCGATGTCCCATCCACATCCCCTCCGTGACGGCGGGACCGCGCCGGTAGTGAACCCGTTCGCGGTCACCTCGTGAGGTCGGTCGTGGCCCCCATGGTGTCGGCCCGCGAGGCTCCGGTCGAGCTCGGTGAGCGCCGACCGGCCAACTGGCGGGCGAGTCGAGCGAGATCGCCGATCGCGTCGGGGGTCCGCGGCCCCCACCACGACAGGGCCGTCCCGTCGAGGTAGCGCACGCGGGCCCGCCAGCTGGCGAACACCTCGGCGTCCTTCCGGTCGAAGGCGTAGGGCTCGTCTGGGAGCAGCACGACGTCGGGGTCGGCTTGCGCCAGCTCGTCCAGACGGTGGCGCGGGTAACGGGCGGTAGCCACTTCGGCCAACGCTGGCTCGAAGCCACTGCGGGCCAGCAGATCCCCAGCGAAGGTGTCACCACCGACCAGCCACCAGCGCTCGGCTGACCCTCGGTGCTCACCGTCGCGCCAGATGGGACAGACACAGCGCAGCTTCACCTCGGGCAGGCGCGCCTGATCCAAGGCACGCAGCAGCGACTGCCGCAACCCGAGTCCAGCGGCGGGCCGGCCGAGCACCTCGCCGAGCCGAGCGAGCGTGTCAGCGGCACCGCGGATGGTCCGCACACACGTGACGTAGACCGCGATCCCGGCAGCCTCGAGCAGCTCCACGTCACGGTGGCGGTTCTCCTCCTCGTTGGCGATCACCAGTTCGGGTTCGAGCCCGACGATGCGGTCGACGTCCGGGTTCTTGGTCCCACGCACGCGCACAGCGTCACCGAAGGCGCTCGGTGGTGCGACGCAGTAGTCGGTCACGGCAATGAGCCGATCGGCCAGATGCCACCACCACAGCGTCTCGGACAGGCTCGGTACCAACGAGACCAGGCGACGCGGGTCCGTCGGCACCGTGATCACCCGTCCGAGGTCGTCGGTGACCTCACGCACCGGGTCGATCCTCGCGCGACGGGAGATGGGTCCCCTCCGCCTCACGAGCCAGCACGTAGAGCAGGTCCGCGCAGCGGTTGAGGTAGCGCACGGGCGTCTGGTCGGGGAGCATCTGAGCACGATCCATGGCGACCGTGTAACGCTCCGCGCGTCTGCAGATCGTGCGAGCGAGATCGAGCGCAGCAGCGGCGCGGTTGCCGCCCGGGACCACGAAGTGCTGCGGCAGCGGATGACGCTCGACACACGCGTCGATGCGCAGGTCGAGCTCGTCGACCAGGGCCGGGTCCACCCGGCTCACACCGGTCTGCAGCCGGTCCCAGTGCTCGTCGAGGGTGGCCAGCTGCGCGCCTACGACGAACAGCTCACGCTGGATGCGAAGGACCTCGTCGTGCAGGTGACCGTCGAGCTCGGCACGCGCGAGGCCCAGAGCGCTGCAGGTCTCGTCGACCGTGCCGTAGGCGGTGGTCCGCAGATCGTGCTTGTCTACCCGGCCGCCGTAGAGCAGGCCGGTCGTGCCATCGTCACCCGACTTGGTGTACACCTTCATCGGCAGGCCTGTCGTCTGGGGGTGCGGCCGGCGTGAGGCTACCTGCGGGCGGAAGCTCGTCCCCGTCCGACCGATGCTCCTCGACCAGGAGCGCGGGCTACGGTCCCCCCGTCGGCGCTCGCCGCGATGGGCGTGGACGTCGCCGGCATCGCCCGCCGGTCGACGCTGCCCTTGACCCGACCTCACCTCTCGGCCAACGCCGTCTGTCAACGCCCTCTGTCACCTACGCCGAACGGGAGCGAGCCGTGCCACCTGCCGCCGATCGTCACCGGGGGCACCGGCTGGTGACAGCGTTCCGGCGTGGGCGGTTGGTATGAGCGCGCCCGAGCCGATCGTCTGGCTCGACGGGGAGCTGCTCCCCGCCTCGCAGGCACGGGTCTCGGTCTACGACCGTGCCTTCCGCAACGGCGAGGGTGTCTTCGAGACCATGCGCATCGACGACGGACATCCGTTCCGGCTCGAAGCTTACGTCCAACGGGCACTGACCAGTGCCGCCGCCCTCGGTCTCGACGTCGCAGGACAGCGCCTGCGCCGAGCGGTCACCGAGGTGGTCGCTGCCAACGCCGAACGGCTGCCCAGCGCCGGGCTGCGCCTGACCATCTCCGCGGGGGAGCTCGACCCCACGAGCGCCGTGCCCGGCCGTCCCGCCGAGGGCGAGGCCGGCCGCCCGACCGTGGTCGCCACGATGCATCCGTTGCCGCTGGATCCCGACGCGCCACCACGACCCGTCACCGCGGCGACCGTGCAGCTCCAGCGGGCACTGCCGCACGTCAAGGCGGTCTCCTACCTGCCCGTGCTCGTCGCGCGCCGCACCGCTCGTGAGCGGGGCGCCGACGAGGCGCTGCTGCTCGACGACGACGGGCAGGTGCTCGAGGCCGGCTCGGCCAACGTCGCGGTGCTGCGTGGCCGCTCCCTGGCAACGCCTCCGGTCGATGCGGGGATCATGGCGGGGATCGCGCGTCAGGTCCTGCTAGAGGTCGCTCCCTCCGCCGGCTTCGATGTCACCGAGCGTCCGATCACGCTGGCGGAGCTGCTCGCAGCCGAGGAGGTGGTGCTCACCGCCTCCACCCGCCAGGTCTTCCCCCTCGTCGCGGTCGACGGTCACCTGATCGGCAACGGCGCACCCGGACCGAGCGCGGCTGCACTGCTGGCTGCCTACCGCGCCGAGGTGGCGCGCGAGCGCGAGGCGACAGCCAGGGACGAGGCCGTCGACAGTGACTGAGGACGCCTCAAGCGGCGGCCTCAGCCGAGGTCGAGCCCGCTGAAGCGGATACCGGTCTGTGCCCGATAGCGCTTGTTGACCGAGATCAGCAGTGGTGTGATCACCTCGAGCGTCGCGGCCAGCCGCAGCGGCCCCGCAGCGACCCCCCGGCACCCGTCGATGCGGTCGACCAGATCGACCACGGCCGCGACCGCCTCCTCGTCATCGCCGACGACCGGAACATCGGCGTCGACCGGTTGGTCGAGCTTGGCGAGCTTGCGATCGGAGACCGTGTGGAAGGCCGCGGTGACGCGCGCACCCGGTAGACGGGCAGCGACCTGCTCGGCGATGCTTCCGGCCTCGATCGCGACCGCGTGCGGACCGGCCGCATCGAACGCCAGCGGGTTGAGCGCGGATATCACCGTGGCCCCCTCCGCTGCGTCCGAGACCGCATCGACCGTCGCATCGGCGCTCTCGAAGGGCACCGCCAGCACGATCACCTCGCACCCGGCCAGCGCGCTGAGCTCGCCACCGCTCACCGAGGCTGCTCCCGCAGGCAGCTCAGCGCTGAGATCCTCCGCGGCCTGACGGCCGCGCTGCGCCGATCGCGACCCGATCCGCACCGGGATGCCGGCACTCGCCCAACGGGCGGCGAGACCCCGTCCCAGCGCACCCGTGCCCCCGGCGATCCCGATCGTCAGCGTCATCAGCGCACCTCTCTCGTCGTCGGACGCATGGTCGCATACCACGCACTCGCGGTCGGTGCCAAGACCGACCGCACCGAACCGAGCGCACCGAACCGCTGGCTGGCCCGACCTCGACGGCACGGCGTTCGACCCCGGCTCGACGGGAGGACGGCCCTTCAGCGCTAGACTCGTCGCGACCGGCCGCCACGTCGCCGAAGGCGCGTCCCACGTTCGCGACGCCCGGCGGCGTCGAGGTTCGGAGGGCGGAGTGGCTCGTACTCACGACGTCAAGCTGCGCTGGCACCGGACCCGGATCCACGGTCGCAGCATCGGCTACGGCGATGCGGGAGACGGCCCCCCGGTGCTGTTCCTACACGGATGGGGACTCTCGGCACGCTCCTACGCCGATGCTCTGCCCCTGATCGCGGCGACCGGCTCACGGGTGATCGCACCTGCGCTGCCGGGCTTCGGTCGTAGCGACCCCCTCGAGGGTGAGTACACCTTCGAGGCACTGGTCGCCTGGGTGATCGAGCTGCTCGACACCCTGGACCTGCGTGATCCGGTCGCGGTCGTCGGGCACTCGTTCGGCGGCGCGGTGGCCGTCGCGCTGGCATCACAGCACCCCGAGCGCGTGCGCTCGCTGGTGCTGGTCAACTCCCTCGGTGGGTCGGTCTGGAAGCAGGGACGCCGTGGCGAGCGCTCGCTGGCGGATCGTCCCTGGTGGGACTGGGGGCTGCGACTGCCCGGTGAGTTCTCCAGTCGCGACTACCGCCGGGTGCTGCCGGTGGTCGCACGCGACCTGGTCGCCAACGCCCTGTCGAACCCCCGAGCGCTGCGCCGCGCAGCCGAGCTCGCACGGTCAGCGGATCTGCGCGAGGAGCTGCGCACGCTCGCTGAGCACGGTCTGCCGGTCTCGATCCTGTGGGGTTCAGAGGACCGGGTCGTGCCCGAGGCCACGTTCCTGGCCTTGTGCGAGGCTGCCGGTGCACCGGGTGACATCATCGCCGATGCCGGTCACTCCTGGCTGTTGGCGGACCCGCAGGGCTTCGGCGAGCTGGTGACCAACTCAACGGCCGTGCAGCGCACCCTCGCCGAGCGCACCGCCCAGGGCCGGCACGACGACGAGGATGTCATCGAGGACGTCGCGGACGAGGACGACATGGGCGCGAGCGCGTGAGCAGGCGCCGGTAGCGCAGCCTCAGCGCACGTCGTCGAGGTCCTCGAGCCCCAGCTCGACCATGCGCCGTCGATGCTTGCCGAGCACCTCGATGGCCAGCTCCTTGACCCGCCGCTCGGCGCTGCGCTCGTCCTCACCGGCAGCGAGCAGGACCGAGAGCGCGTCGGTATCGCCGACCGCTCCTTGATAGCTGGTCAGGGCCCGGCCGAGCAGGTCAGCTGAGAGGTGCCTGGCGCGCTCGATCGCGGCATCATCGACCAGCTGGGTCGCCAACTGCTCGATCGCACCCTGCTCGAAGCGTGGCCGTCCGGCGATCGCCTCGGTCACCACCTGCGCGGTGGCATCCTCGAGCACCGGCGCGATCGCGTTGGCGAAGTCAGAGGCCATCGGTAGCCCGAGAGCGAAGAACACCGACGCACCGAACCAGTCATCCAGCGGAGCGCGATCGAAGTAGGCGTCGAAGTGCGCCTTCTGACGATCCATCACCGCCGTCGGCAGCTCGGTGCGCTCGGCGAGGTGATCGCGAAGCCGGCGGTAGGCCTCGAGCTCGTGGACCACCACCTCGGCGACCTGGTCGGCGGTGCGAACGTCGGGTGCGAGCGCGATCAGCCGTGCAGCGGCTTCGACCGAGCGCAGCTGCCCGTAGGCGAGGGCACCCAGCAACTCGACGGTTGCCAGGCCGACCGGGTCGTCGGAGCCTGCGATATCAGCCACGTCAGCTCGACCGCCGCGGACGCCAGCCGAGCCGCTCGGAGATCTCACGGGCCGAACGCAGCACACGCAGCGCGATCGACTCCGGCTCTGGCAGCCGCGCGGTGGGAGCCACGATCCCGACCGCGGCGACGGCCTTGCCGGTGTGGTCGAACACCGGCGCAGCCACCCCGGACGCCCCCGGCTCGAGCTCGTCGCGGGTGTAGGCGACGCCGCGCTGTCGCACGCTCTGCAGATCGGGGTTGCGCGCTCCCTCCGGTAGGAAGGCGAGCAACGCCTTGCCGTGCGCGGCGACGCCGAGCTCGTGGCGGAACCCCACGCGGTAGTTGACCTGCACGAAGCGATCACCGGGTTCGATCACCTCGACCACGACCAGGTCGTTGCGGTCGCGGACCGCGAGACATGCGGTCTCGTTGGTGTCATCGGATAGCGAGCGCAGCGGTGGCCCCGCCAAGCGGCGAACCTCGAGCCCCTGTGCTGCACGCACCCCGAGCTCGAGCATCGACAGACCGAGGCGGTAGCGGCGCGTCTCCTGATCGCGGGTGACGAACCCTTCTGCGACCAGGGTGTCGAGCAGCCGGTAGAGCACGGCGCGATCGAGCCCGGTCGCCTCGGCGAGACCGGAGACGGTGGCACCGTCGCTGTGCTCACCGAGCGCGTTGAGCAACGACAGGCCGCGCGAGAGCGTCCGCGAGCCGCTGGATCGTCGTCCTCGCTTGGCATCCTCGTCTTCGCTCACCATCGCTCCCCTCTGCTGACCGACCTGCCGCACCCGGGTGCTGCCACCACACCGACCGCAGCATCGCACACCTTGGTGCGGTGGTCGCTTGAGTGTGCTGCGCGACCCGCGCACGGTCAAGCGCCGTCTGGCCCGTCCTCCCGACCGTTGGCCGAAGGCTGCGCCCACCCGCGCAGCCGCGAGGTCACGGCAGACGACCACCCCCGGCCGGCTGCTGCGATTTCGCTGGCCGGCCCGGCCGCCAGGTCACGCCAGCCGGCCATCCATGGCTGCCACGCGCCACCTCGCCAAAGGGGTGGGCTGGGGGGCCTTAGGCGGGCGGGCGCAGGCTTGAGGTCGACGTCGCTGCCACCGCTACCATCTGCGATCCCGCGGAGCCGCGGACGAGTCCACGACCATAGGTGCGCAGGTGGCCGACGAGATCGAGAAGCTGCTCGGCAGCTCCCGCAGAGCGTTCGACACGCTGTTCGATTCGCGCATCCTCTTCCTCAAGGGAGCGCTCGAGGACGAGAACGGCGACCAGCTCATCGCGCAGCTGCTGGCCCTCGACGCCGAGAACGACGAGGACATCACCCTCTACGTCAACTCGCCGGGCGGCATCATCACCGGGATGTTCGCGCTGTACGACACCATGAAGCTGCTGCGCAGCAAGGTGAACACCCGCTGCGTCGGCCTCGCCGCTTCGGCAGCCGCCTTCCTGCTGGCCACCGGCACCGGCACGCGGGCGGCGACCGAGAACGCACGGATCATGATCCACCAGCCGCTGGGTGGAGCGCGTGGGACCGCCAAGGACATCGAGATCCAAGCCAAGAACATCGTCTGGATGCGCGAGCGCATCAACGACATCCTCGCCGAGCGCACCGGCCAGTCGGTCGAGCAGATCCGCGAGGACACCGACCGGGACTTCTGGATGACCGCCCAGCAGGCCCTGGACTACGGGCTGATCGACGAGGTCACCGGACCGGGCGCCGGCAGCTGAGAACTCAGGAGGCGTCGGCAGCCGGCTCGTCCGCCGGCTCGTCGACATAGAGGTAGTACTCCTGGTCCTCCTCCTCCCAGTCCATCTCGACGACGTCCTTGGTCACCGCCGCCTTGCAGAACTGGAGGAACCCCGAGTAGCCGTAGTCCTTCTCGGAGAAGTTCTCGTCACGCTTGCGCAGCTGGTCCTTGAGCCCGGAGAGCGGCGGGTCACCACCTAGCTCGTCCATCAACTCACGAACGGTGCGACGTAGCAGGTCGAAGGCGACGTCCTCGTCCTTGGGTGCCGCGGGCAGGTCCACCTCCGGGTCACCGGGTGCGGTCCCGTCGGTGAGCACGACGACGCCGTTGTCGGCGAGGTGGCGCAGCAGCTCACGGAAGCCCCGGAAGCCGAACTCCTCCTCGGTGAAGGTGGGGTCCTTGCGCAGCAGGGCCCGCTTGAGGTTGGACGCCTGGACCGCACCCGCCGCGGAGGACTGCACGCCCGCCAGCGTGCGGGTGATCAGCCGCTCGAGCTGGCGCAGGTCCTGCTTCTGTGACGATCCCGACTCGGCCGCCGGCGCCGACTCCTGGCTGCCCTCGGTCTCCTCTGGCGTCTTGGCTGGCTTGGCGGGGCGGCGTTGCGCGGGGCCCTTGGAAGACTGCCGGCGCGGGGCGCCCTCGAGACGGTCGTAGAAGATGAACTCGTCACACGCCGGTGGCAGCATCGCCGAGGTCGAGCCCTTCAACCCGACGCCGATCACCCGCTTGTTGAGCTGGCGCAGCTTGCTCACCAGGGGCGTGAAGTCCGAGTCCCCCGACACCACCACGAACGTCGAGACGAACTCCCGTGTGAGCGCGAGCTCCATCGCGTCGACGGCCATCTGGATGTCAGCCGCGTTCTTGCGCACCGAGTCCGAGCGCTGCGGGATCTCGATCAGCTCGACGTTGGAATCGACCATCCCACGACGGTCGTCCTTGAACAGGTTCCAGTCCGCGTAGGCGCGACGGGTGATGAGCCGTCCCCGCTCGGCGAGCGCGTCCAGCAGCGGGCGAGGGTCGAAGTGGAAGCCGATGTCGCGGGCACCGATGGCCACGTTCTCGTGGTCGATGAACAGCGCGAGGCGTTCTTCGGAAGCATCTGGGGTCGTCATGCCGCCGACCCTACTGCACATGTCCGCCCCCGTCCCGCCACGACGGCACATCTCGCTGCCTGTGCGTTGTTCGCACCCGGGCCCAGCCAGCCCGG
>JBKGZF010000070.1:0-8801 GCA_046545715.1 Nitriliruptoraceae bacterium
GTAGCAGCCCCCCGCGGTAGGCCCGCTCTCGATCGACGACGATCCGGCCACCATCCACGGCCTCGACGACGATGTCACCCTCGACGGTCCGCTCCTCGGTCAGAGCCTCCGCGCTGGCGGCGTGCCCGGTGGCCGGCGCCACCGGGACCGTCGCGGCGACGGCGACGGCCGCGAGCAGTGCAGCGATCCGGCCCGTGCGGGTGCGCGCACCCGTGCGCTCATCCATCGAGGTCGGAGGCGGGCACCCGCTGCACATCGGCTCCCAGCGCCTGCAACCGGGGGACGAAGTGCGCGTAGCCCCGGTCGATGTGGTGGACGTCGCGCACGACCGTCCGGCCGTCGGCGACGAGCCCCGCGATCACCCCGGCCGCACCGGCCCGGACGTCGAGCCCCGCGAGGGTGGTGCCCGACAGCCGCGACGGCCCCCGGATCAGCGCGTGATGGCCGTCGATCTCGATGTCCGCGCCCATGCGCTCGAGCTCGTGCACGAACGAGAAGCGCGACTCGAACACGTTCTCGGTGCATCGCGAGGTGCCGTAGGCCTGGCTCAGCAGCACCATCATCTGCGGTTGGAGATCGGTCGGGAACCCCGGGTAGGGCAGCGTCACCACGTCCACGCTGGAGAGCTCGTCCGCCTTGACGCGCAGCGAGTGGGATCCCTCCTCCACGACGGCGCCGGCAGCCCGCAGCTTGATCAGTGGCAGGGTCAGCTCGCTCGCTCGCACGCGTTCGATCAGCACGTCCCCGCCGGTGACCGCGGCAGCCATGGCGTAGGTGCCGGCCTCGATGCGGTCCGGGCAGGTCTCCCAGGTCACGGGCCCGAGCCGGTCGACGGGCTCGATCTCCAAGGTGGCCGAGCCGATGCCCTCGATCCGCGCCCCCATGGCGACGAGCATCCGGGCGAGATCCTGGATCTCGGGCTCGCGAGCCGCGTTGTCGATCACCGTCGGGCCGTCGGCGAGGACCGCGGCCATCATCAGGTTCTCGGTCGCGCCCACGGAGGGGAAGTCCAAGGTGACCACCGCCCCGTGCAGCTGCGGTGCGTGGACCTCCACCTCACCGTCGCTCAGCGCGACGCTCGCACCCATCGCCTCGAGACCCCGGGCGTGCAGGTCGATCGCCCGCGCACCGATGCGGTCGCCCCCAGGCAGCGGCAGGCGGGCGTGGCGCAGGCGCCCGACCAGCGGGCCGAGGCACGACAGGGAGGCGCGGATGCGCCGGACCGCGTCGGCCGGCGCGATCGGCTGTACCTCTCCCGGCGAGAGCCGACAGGTGCCCGCCTCGAGGTCGAGCTCGACCTCGCAACCGACCCCGCGGAGCACGTCTGCCATGACCGGGACATCGGCGATCGCCGGGACCTCGCGCAGCTCGACCGTCCCCTCGCTGAGGATCGCGGCCGCCATCAGCTTCAGCGCCGAGTTCTTCGCGCCCGCGAGCCGGACCGTGCCCTCCAGGGCCCGGCCACCACGGACGAGGAACACGTCGGTCGAGGCGGTGGGATCGAACATGGCGATGAGGTTACCCAGGCCACCCTGCGCTCACGGGGTGGTCGGACGGGACCACGCGGGACCGAACGGCCGGGGCCGTTGGGACCCCGACACGCTGTCGGTCAGTCGCCGCCCATCTCCACACGCAGCTGCTGCTTGCGCAGCGACCGGCGCAGGGCCGGATCGGTGGTGTGGGTCAGCCGCTCCTCGATGATCCGCTTGCGCCGCTGGGCGCGGGCGACGTCGATGTCACTGGCCGGCTCGGCGATGTCAGCGAGCACGATCACCTTGCCGTCGACACCCACGAACAGCACCCCGTGGTGGACCGCGATCTTCTCGACGCTGCCGTCGGTCCGGGTCAGACGCACCGGCCCGATGTCGAGCGCGACGAGCGCGGGCTGGTGGCCGGGCAGGATGCCGATCTCACCCTCGACCCCGCGTGCGTAGATCTCGGTGATCTCCGCGGAGAGCACGTGACGCTCCGCGGAGACCACCTCGACCGGCATCGTCGCGTCACTCATCGCTGGGCGATCTCCGCAGCCTTGCGCTGCACGTCGTCGATGTTGCCGGCGTAGAGGAAGGCCTGCTCGGGAAGCTCGTCGAGCTCCCCCTCGATCAGGGCCTTGAAGCCCGCGATGGTGTCGGCCACCGAGACGTAGACCCCCGGGTTGCCGGTGAACTGCTCGGCGACGTAGAAGTTCTGGCTGAAGAAGCGCTGCGCCTTGCGGGCGCGGTCGACGATGACCTTGTCCTCCTCGGAGAGCTCGTCGATACCGAGGATCGCGATGATGTCCTGGAGGTCCTTGTAACGCTGGAGGACCTCCTGCACACCGGTCGCGACGGCGTAGTGCTCCTCGCCCACGACGGCCGGATCGAGGATCCGCGAGGTCGAGTCGAGCGGGTCGACCGCCGGGTAGATGCCCAACGAGGCGATGTCGCGCGAGAGCACGGTCTGGGCATCGAGGTGCGCGAAGGTCGTGTGCGGTGCCGGGTCGGTGATGTCGTCAGCGGGGACGTAGACCGCCTGCAGGGAGGTGATCGAGCGGCCCTTGGTCGAGGTGATGCGCTCCTGGAGCTGACCCATCTCGTTGGAGAGCGTCGGCTGGTAGCCCACCGCCGACGGCATGCGGCCCAGCAGCGTCGAGACCTCCTGGCCGGCCTGGACGAAGCGGAAGATGTTGTCGATGAACAGCAGGACGTCCTGGCGCATCTCGTCGCGGAAGTACTCCGCCATGGTCAGCGCCGAGAGGGCAACGCGCAGCCGTACCCCCGGCGGCTCGTCCATCTGGCCGTAGACCAGGGCTGCCTTCTCGAGGACCCCTGACTCCTCCATCTCGATCATCAGGTCGGTGCCCTCGCGGGTGCGCTCACCGACCCCGCCGAACACCGACACGCCACCGTGCTGCTGGGCGACCCGGTTGATCATCTCCTGGATGACCACCGTCTTGCCGACGCCGGCGCCGCCGAACATCCCGATCTTGCCGCCTTGCACGTACGGCTCGATCAGATCGATGATCTTGATGCCGGTCTCGAACATCTGGGCCTGCGGCTCGAGCTCGTCGAACGGCGGGGGCTCGCGGTGGATCGCCCACCGGTCGGCGGCATCGATCTGGTCGTCCTCGGTATCGAGCGGCTCACCGAGCACGTTGTAGACGTGGCCCAGCGTGCCGGGTCCGACCGGAACCGAGATGGGCGCGCCGGTGTCGGTCACCGTGGCCCCCCGCACCACACCGTCGGTCGGCTGCATGCAGACCGCACGGACACGGTTGCCACCGAGGTGCTGGGCGACCTCAGCGGTGATCGTGGAGGTCACCCCCTGGTAGGTCCGCTCGAAGGTGAGCGCGTGGTTGATGTCGGGCTCGTCCCCGGGCGGGAACTCGACGTCCACGACCGGGCCGATGACGCGGACGATGCGTCCCTCAGCGGTGGCCATCGTTGTCTGTCCTTCCTCGGGCGCCGTGCCGGTGACCGGCGGGCGCGGATGCATGGTCGGTGGCGCTAGTCGCCGAGCGCTTCGGCACCACCGACGATCTCGGCGATCTCGGAGGTGATCTGGTCCTGTCGGGCCTGGTTCATGATCCGTGACAGGTTGTCCGCCACCTCCTTGGCGTTGTCCGTTGCGGCCTTCATCGCACGCTGCCGGTTGGCGTGCTCGGACGCAGCAGCCTCGAGCAGGCTGTGGAACATCTTAGCCTCGACGTAGCGAGGGATCAGCCGGTCGAGCAGCTCGGCCTGGGAGGGCTCGAAGAGGAACTCGGGGCTGATCTCGTCGCCGCCGGCGAACTCCTCGGGCTTGACCGGCAAGAGCTCCATGCGCACCGGTACCTGGGTGAGCGAGGACCTGAAATCGGTGTAGACCAGCCACACGCGGTCGACGTCGGCCGCAACGAAGCGGTCCATCACGGCCTGGGCGATCGTCGCGGCGTCCTCGAAGGCCGGGGTGTCGGAGATGCCCTGCCAGGCATCGACGGGGCGTCGACCGCGGTAGGCGAAGTAGCCGGCGCCCTTCTTGCCGATGACGTAGAGGTCGACGTCGCGACCCGCCTCCTGCTCCTCGCGGATGGTGCGCTCGGCGACCTTGAGCACGTTGGCGTTGTAGGCCCCGGCGAGCCCACGATCGGAGGTGTTGACGATCACCGCGACGCGCTCGAGCTCACGCTGCCGCAGCAGGGGGTGGGCCCGGACCTCGTTGGCGACCGCGAGGCCCTTGATCACGTCGTGGATCTGCTCGGCGTAGGGACGGGCTGCACGGACACGCGCCTGGGCGCGCAGGATGCGGGAGGCCGCGATCATCTCCATGGCACGCGTGATCTTCTGCGTGCTCTGCACGGAGCGGATCCGCCGCTTGAGCTGCCGGATCTGGCCGCTGCCTGCCACCTGTTCCTCCTCGTACCCGTGCGTCGCCCGCTACCGCCGACGTCCGGCGGAGCTGACGGCAGCGCCGTCTCAGTCGACGGTCTCGCTGCTGGCGGACATCGCCTCCCAGGCCTCGCTCTCCTCCTCCGGCTCCTCCTCGACCTGCGAGGGCACGAAGCGCTCCTTGAAGTCGGCGATCGCCTGGTCGAGCTCGGCGCGCGTGTCGTCGTCCATCTTCTCGGTCGCCAGCGTGCGCAGCAGCTGGCCGTGGCGGGCACGCAGCTCATCATGCAGCTCGCTCTCGAAGCGGCGCACGTCGACCACGGGGATGTCATCGAGGACACCGCTGGTCACCGCCACGACCGAGACCACCTGTAGCTCGACCGGCAGGGGTGCGTACTGCGCCTGCTTGAGGATCTCGACGACCCGCTGCCCACGAGCGATCTGCTGCTGCGAAGCCTTGTCGAGGTCGGAGCCGAACTGGGCGAAGGCCTCGAGCTCACGGAACTGGGCGAGCTCGAGGCGGACCGTCCCCGCGACCTTCTTCATCGCGGGACGCTGGGCCGAGCCACCCACGCGCGAGACCGAGGTGCCGGCGTTGATGGCCGGACGCACGCCCTGGTAGAACAGGTCGGTCTCGAGGAAGATCTGACCGTCGGTGATCGAGATCACGTTGGTCGGGATGAACGCCGAGATGTCGTTGGCCTTGGTCTCGACGATCGGCAGCGCGGTCAGCGACCCGCCACCGAGCTCGTCGTTGAGCTTGGCCGCGCGCTCTAGCAGACGGCTGTGCAGGTAGAACACGTCACCGGGGTAGGCCTCACGTCCCGGCGGTCGCCGCAGCAGCAGCGAGAGCTGCCGGTAGGCATCGGCCTGCTTCGACAGGTCGTCGTAGATGATCAGCGCGTGCTCGCCCCGGTACATCCAGTTGGCCCCGATCGCCGCACCGGCGTAGGGCGCGATGTACTGGAAGGGAGCTGGGGCCGAGGCAGGGGCGGAGACCACGGTGGTGTAGTCCATCGCTCCGTAGCGCTCGAGGGTGTTGACCACCTGGGCGATGGTCGAGCCCTTCTGGCCGATCCCCACGTAGATGCACCTGACGGCCTCGTCGGTGCCCCACAGATCCTTCTGGTTGATGATCGTGTCGATGGCGATCGCGGTCTTGCCCGTCTGACGGTCACCGATGATCAGCTCGCGCTGCCCGCGACCGACCGGCGTCATGACGTCGATCACCTTCACGCCGGTCTGCAGCGGCTGATCGACCGGCTGGCGGTCGACCACACCGGGTGCCTGCACCTCCAGGGCGCGCTGACCGTCGATCCCGGACTCGTCGAGGGCACCCTTGCCGTCGATCGGCCGACCGAGCGGGTCGACCACACGTCCGAGCATGGCGTCGCCGACCGGGACGGAGAGCACCCGTTCGGTGCGGCGTACGGTCTGGCCCTCGTCGATCCTCGACGCGTCGGCGAACACCGCGGCGCCGATCTCGTGCTCGTCGAGGTTCATGGCCATGCCGAACACGCCATCGCCGAAGTCGAGCAGCTCGTTGGCGAGCGTGCCGGGCAGGCCGGTGATGTTGGCGATGCCATCACCGGTACTGATGACCCGGCCGACCTGCTCGGCGGCGAGTTCGGGCTCGTAGCCCTCGAGCATCCGCTTGATCGCGTCGGAGATGTCCTCCGAGCGGATCGAAAGGTCTGACATCGTTGGTTCCTCGTCTGGTCCGGGTGCGCGGGGTGGCCGGTGGTGGCGGGGCGATGCGTGGAGCTGGTCTAGGCGCCGACCCGGGCGCGCAGGTCGGAGAGGCGTCGCAGCAGGGATCCGTCGATGACCTCGTCGCCGATGCGTGCCCGCACACCGCCGACCACGGACTCGTCCACGATGACCTTCAACTCCAGCCGGCGGCCGGTGGCGCGCTCCAACGCACGCTTGAGCGCATCGCGACGAGCGTCGTCGAGCGGCACGGCCACGCGCACCTCGGCGAGCTCCTCCTCCCGCTGCGCTGCGGCACGGCGTGCGACCTTGTCCGCCAGCTCCGGCAGCTCGCCAGCGCGCTCGGCCGCGATCAGCATGGCCAGCGCGCCGCGCGTGGCCGGATGGGCCGCGGTCAGCACGTCGGACTCGAGCAGGCTCAGGCGACGGCCGACCGGTAGGTGCTGGTCGGTGAGCCGCTGGCGCAGCTCATCGTTGGCACGCAGCGCACGTGCGATGGTGAGCAGCTCGTCCTCGACGGCGCTCAGCGCGTCCTCGGCCGTGGCGATCGCCACGACCGCTGACGCGTAGTGGGAGGTTCGCTCGGTGTCCATCGTGGGGCCTCGTCTCAGTTCTGGCTGGAGAGCCGCTCGATGTACTCGTCGACGAGTGCCGCGTGCGTGGACTGGTCGAGCTCGCGCTCGACGATCCTCGAGGCCAGCTCGACGGAGATCGAGCCGACCTGGTTGCGCAGATCCTGCAGCGCACGGTCACGTTCGGCGGCGACGTCGGCTTGGGCACGTTCGATGATCTGGGCGGCCTCGGTCTCGGCCCGCTCGCGCGCCTCAGCACGCAGCGCGTCGGCCTGCTCCCGGGCCTCCTCGATGATCCGTCCGGCCTCGCCCTTGGCGTCGGAGATCGCCGACTCGTAGCGGCGCTTGGCCTCCTCGGCCTCCGTGAGCTTGGCCTCAGCCTCCTCCATCCGGCCCTGGATGGCCGATGCACGCTCATCGAGCACACGGCCGAGGGCCGGGAACGCGAACTTGGCGAGCACGACGAACACGATCGTGAAGGCGATGATGCCGTAGAGCAGCTCGCCGGGAGCCGGCAGGATCACGCCGTAGGCGCCATCGGCTTCGGCGGCCAGGATCGGGGTGGTCATGGGGTCACTCCCTCGCGGTGGGCGCGTGGACGTCTGTGTCCGCTCAGACGATGAAGGCGAGCACGAACCCGAACAGCGCCAGCGCCTCGATGAAGGCGATGCCCAGGAACATGGTGGTGCGCAGCATGCCGGCGGTCTCGGGCTGGCGGGCCATCGACTCGACGGTCTTGGCCACCAGCATGCCGATGCCCAGGCCCGGGCCGATCGAGGCGATCGAGTAGGCGAGCGCCTGAGCGAGCGGTGTGAGGTCGATCTCCATCGTGACAGGTCCTCCTGTGGGGGTGCGTCGGTGACGCAGGTCGGTCGACGGACGGGCTCGGCCCGTCCGAGGTCTTACCGGGGTCAGTGCTCCTCGATCGAGCTGCTGATGTACACCGCGGTGAGGATCGTGAAGATGTAGGCCTGGAGCACCGAGACCAGCAGCTCGAACGCGATCAGGGCGACGCTGCCGGCCAGCGTGAACACCCCGATGATCGCGCCGCCGAACCCGTTGGGGAAGAAGTACGGCTCGGTGAAGCCCTGCCCGACATCGATCAGGAACGCGTTGGTGGCCAGGAAGGCGACCGCGACGAGGATGTGGCCCGCCATCATGTTGGCGAAGAGCCGCACCGCGAGGGTCAGGGGCCGCACGATGAACGTCGAGACCAGCTCGATGGGGATCAACAGCACCAGCACCGGCTTGGGCACGCCCGACGGGACGAGGGCGGCCTTGAAGTAGCCGATGCCGTGCTCACGCAGACCGGCGACGATGAACACCGTCCAGACCATGATGGCCAGGAAGGCCGGCATGGCCATGCGGCCGTTGGCCGGCATGTTGATCAACGGGGTGATCTCGAAGAGGTTGCCGACCAGGATGAACAGGAACATCGCCGTGAGCAGGGGGAGGTAGCGCAGCCCCCGCGTGCCGATGACCTCGATGATGATGTTGTTGCGCACCAGGTCGACGAGCGCCTCCATCGCGGCCTGGAACCGCCCCGGTACCACCTTGCCCCGACGGAACGCGGCGAGCATCAGCCAGATGACGATCGCGGCCGCGAGCAGGTAGAGCAGACCGACGCGGTTGAACGCGAAGTTGGTGCCATCGAACAGCAGGGCCGGGAACTCGAAGAGATCCTCGAGGACGATCTCGGGGAACTCACCGGGCTCGGCTTCGACAGCGAGGAATGTCACGTGTGGTCCTCTCGGTCGGTCCGTGCCCGCGCACCGGCGTCGAGATGCAGCGACTCCGGATGCGTCGAGACGAAGCGGACCTCGTAGGCCAGCAGGGCGAGGATGACGACGGGTGTGACGACGACCAGGGTCGGGCCGTCGAGCACATCGGTGGGGCGGAGGGCGATCAGCAGCACGGCGATCGATCCGAGCCGGATCACCGTCCCACCGAGCGCGACCGCCATCAGGGCGCCCGGACCATAGCGGGCGGCCCAACCATGTGCGAGCCCGGTGAGCGCGAAGAGGCCGACCACGACGGCCGCCACCAACGCGGCGGTGATCGCGCCGGGCCGACCACGGGCCACCCAGGCGCCGGCCACGGCGAGCAGCAGCAGCACGGCACCGGCACGCAGCGCCGCACCGGCCATCGCGACCTCGTGCGGACGCGACGACGC
>JBKGZF010000071.1:0-8784 GCA_046545715.1 Nitriliruptoraceae bacterium
GACCTCGCACACCCCGCCGCGTCGGCCAGCGACATCCAGTACCTGCTCGACCACGTCAACCGCGTGCTGCAGGTCCCGCTGACCCATGAGGACGTCGAGGGCGTCTACGCGGGCCTGCGGCCCCTGCTCTCGGGCGAATCCGACGAGACCAGCCGGCTCTCGCGCGAGCACGCGGTGGTCCAGACGGTCGCGGGGCTGATCACCATCGCGGGCGGGAAGTACACCACCTACCGGGTGATGGCCAAGGACGCCGTCGACGTCGCGGCGCGCAACCTGCCCCAACGCGTCCCGGCGTCGGTGACCGAACGCACGCCCCTGCTCGGCGCCCACGGCTACCACGCGCTGTGGAACCGGCGCGACGGGCTCGCGCGGGAGGCCGGCCTGCACGTCGGCCGGGTCGAGCACCTGCTCGACCGCTACGGCTCGCTGGTCACCGAGCTGCTCGCCCTGATCGCCGACCGACCCGAGCTCGGCGAGCCGATCGAGGGGGCCGACGACTACCTCGCCGTCGAGGCCGTCTACGCGGCCAGCCACGAGGGGGCGCTCCACCTCGACGACGTGCTGACCCGCCGCACGCGCATCTCGATCGAGACCTTCGACCGGGGCCGGGCTGCCGCCCGCAGCGTGGCGCCGCTGGTCGGCTCGGTGCTGGGATGGGACGAGGCGGACGTGGCCCGCGAGATCGAGCACTACGACGCCCGCGTGGCCGCGGAGCTCGAGTCGCAGCAGATGCCCGACGACCGCACAGCGGATGCGGCCCGCATGGGCGCACGTGACGTGCGGGTCGGCGGCGGATGAGCGCCACAGGGCCCGCTGCAGGCCACAGGGCCTCGGACCACGGTAGGTAGGCTCGTCGTGTGCGACACCCTCTCCTGCGCCCCAAGGCGATCATCTCCCACCTGCTGGTGGCGGCCGTGGTCGTGGGCTGCGTCGTCGCCGGGCAGTGGCAGCTCGATCGCCTGCAACAGGTGCGCGCCGAGAACGAGCGGCTCGAGCGACGCCTCGAGCAGGAGCCCGTCGACCTCGAGGCGCTCGCCAGCCCGACCGCCGACACCGTGGACGAGGCCGAGCTCGAGTTCCGACGCGTCGAGGTCACCGGGACCTACCGCCAACAGGAGCAGGTCCTCCAGCGCAACCAGAGCTACCGCAACGAGACCGGCTACCACGTGCTCACCCCGCTGGAGCTCACCTCCGGCGGCGTGGTACTGGTACGTCGCGGGTGGGTGCCCTCATCGGTGGACGAGCCCGACAGCGAGCTGATCGCGCCACCTGAGGGCGAGAGCACCGTCGCCGGCGTGTTGGAGCGCCCTGTGGAGCAACCAGGGTTCGGCGCGAGCGATCCCGACGACGGGGTGCTCGACCGTGTCTTCCACACCGACACCGAGCGGCTCGACCGGCAGGTCGAGGGCGAGCTGTTCGCGATGGTCCTGCGCATCGACGACGAGCTCGACAACCCGACCGAGGACCAGCTGCCCTACCCGGTCGGCTCGCCGCAGCTAGACGAGGGCAGCCACCTCTCCTACACGGTGCAGTGGCACAGCTTCGCCCTGATCGCCCTGGTCGGCTACACCGCCTGGTGGCATCGTCGGCTCCAGCGCCTGCCCGACCCACCAGCGTCGTCACCGTCCACGGCCGCTCACCGCGAGCGGTCACTGCCGTAGAGGGCCGAGTTCCCCGCGGCGTCGATCGCTGCCGAGAGGCGCTCGAGCGCATGCACATAGGCAGCGGTGCACAGCCCCAGGTCCCGGTCCCGGCCGAGCACGAGCACGGCCTCGGTCTCGGTGGTCATGCGCTCCTCGAGCTGCTCGCGTACCTCCCGCGACGACCAGTGGTTGCCGCAGCGGTTCGCGACCCACTCGAGCCAGCTGACCATGACGCCCCCGGCGTTGACCAGGATGTCGGGCACCACCTCGACGCCCGCCTCCTCGAGCAGCCGGTCGGCCGCGGCGGTGACGGGCCCGTTGGCGGCCTCGAAGACGATGCTGGCCCGGACCGCGCGCGCGTTGTCGGCGTGGATCGCGCCCTCGAGCGCGGCGGGGACCAGCGCGTCGCAGTCGCTGGCGAGGACCTCCTCGTGGGCGCACGCCCGTCCCGAGGGGGCGCCTTCGAGCGAACCGGTCGCTCGCTTGTGCCGGCGCAGCGCACCGACGTCCAAGCCGTCGGGGTCGTACAGGCCGGTGGTCGAGTCGCTGACCGCGACCACGCGCCAGCCGGCGTCGGCCAGCCGGTCGGCCAGCTGCGCGCCGACCTTTCCGAAGCCCTGCACGGCCACGCTCGGCGTCGAGGACGTCGCCCGCGCTCGCGAGCGCGAGCGCAGAGCGTCGATGACGTGGAAGGCCCCGTCGGCGGTCGCGCTGGCACGGCCGGGGACGCCCCCGATCGCCAGGGGCTTGCCGGTCAGGGCCGCAGGCCGGTGAGCGCGCGCGATGCTGTCGTACTCGTGCGACATCCACCCCATGACCAGCTCGTCGGTCCCCACATCGGGGCCAAGGACGTCGCGATCGGGACCGATCACGTCGGCGATCGCGGTGATGTAGCTGCGGGCCAACCGTTCCAGCTCGGCATGGGAGAGCTGCTTGGGATCGACCGCCACGCCGCCCTTCCCGCCACCGAAGGGCAGGTCGATCAGCGCGGTCTTGAAGGTCATCCAGAAGGCCAGGGTGGTGACCTCCGCAGCGCTCACCGACGGGTGGAAACGGACACCTCCCTTGGCGGGACCACGGGTGTCGTCGTAGCGGACGCGGTAGCCGGCGAAGGTGTGCAGCGAGCCGTCGTCCATGCGCACCGGGACCGAGACCTTCAGCGACGAGGCCGGCCGAGAGAGCCGTTCCTCCGCGTCGGCCGACAGCGAGGCATGGGGCACCGCCGCACGGAACCGGTCAGCGGCTCCCTCGAGCAGGTCTGTGGTCACGCGGCCTCCGGCGGCTCGGGTCGGACGAACCGTACGTGCGAGACGTGCCACTGATCACCGTGCGACCAGCTGAACAGCTCCTCGCACGCCATGAGGAACACCCGCCAGCGTCGCAGCAGGACCGAACCTCGGCTCCGGCCGTCGGCACGCTGAAGTATCGCACGCGCGCGGCCTCGATCGGCGTCCAGGCGGTCCAGCCAGGCACGCAGCGTGCGCGCGTAGTGCCGTCCCGACAGCGCCCACCGGTCGTCGGCCGTGAGCGCGTCGATGCTCAGCAGCAGCAGATCGTGCGAGGGCATCAGGCCGCCGGCGAAGAAGTGGCGAGCCATCCAGTCGGCGTCACCGTCGGTCTCGAACGCGTACGGATCCGTGGTGTGGGCGAACACGTGGACGAACAGCCGTCCGCCCGGTCGCAGCCATCGGGCGATGCGTCGGCCGAGCTGGCGATGGTTGCGCACATGCTCGAACATCTCCACCGACACCACCCGGTCGAAGGCGCCGTCGTGGACCAGCTCGGCGTGCACGCCATCGCCCCCGTCCGGCCCAGCGCCCACACCGAGCCGTCCCACGTCGCAGGTCAGGACGGTGATGTTGTCGAGTCCGAGCCGGTTGGCCTCGGCCTCGATGTGCTCACGTTGGGTACGCGAGTTCGACACCGCCACGATCCGTGAGGCCGGGTAGCGCGAGGCGATCCACAGCGTCAGCGAGCCCCAGCCACAGCCGAGCTCGAGCACGTCCTGGCCGTCGGCGAGCTCGGCGCGCTCACAGGTGAGCGCCAGCATCGCCTCCTCGGCCTGGTCGAGCTCGGTCACCCCCGTCGGCCACCAGCCACTGGAGTACTTCAGCCTCGACCCCAGCATCAGCTCGAACAGCTCGGTTGGCACCTCGTAGTGCTGCTGGTTGGCCTCGTCGACCTCGAGCGCGATCGGCGACGCCGCGAGGTCGGCGAGCAGCTGGCGCTTGCGGCGATCGCGGTCCTCGACGCTGCCGGCGGTGATGGCCGCGAGCCGGTGGCGCAGCAGTCGACGGATCGCGATCCGCAGCAGCCGATCCGGCAGCACCCCGTGATCGACGACCAGATCGATCATCCGGGCACGCAGCGACGGCCCGCTCACCTGCGCCCCGCCAGCGGCGGTACCGGTGCACGGTCCGCTGGGTGGGCCCCGACCGCGTCCGCCTCACGCACGACCGGCGCCGAGCCACCGTAGGGCGCGGTGCCGAGCGTGGCGTTGAGCGGTCGGGTCAGCACCAGCTGGAGGTCGGTGAGGTAGCGCGAGAGGAAGGCACCCTCGCAGTAGGCGAGGTAGAACTCCCACATCCGCACGAAGCGCTCGTCGAAGCCCAGCTCGTGGACGGCGTCGCGTGCGTCGAGGAAGCCCTCGCGCCAGCGCCGCAACGTCTCGGCGTAGTGCATGCCGATGTTGTCGACCGACTCGACGTAGAGCTGGGTGTGACGACCCATCGCGTGGGTCATCGCCTCCAGCGAGGGCAGGTGCCCGCCCGGGAAGATGTAGCGCTGGATGAAGTCAGGTCGGCGCCGGTAGTTCGCGTACCGCTGCTCGGGGATGGTGATGACCTGCAGGGCGGCCAGCCCGTCGGCTCCCAGCAGACGGTCGACGGTGGCGAAGAAGCTGCCGAGGTGGCGGTGGCCGACCGCCTCGAGCATCTCGATCGACACCACCCGGTCGAAGCGGCCAGCGACCTGGCGGTAGTCGCTGAGCTGGATGTCGACCAGCGCCTCGAGCCCCTCGCGCGCCACCCGGTCGCGCGCGTAGGTGGCCTGCTGCTGCGAGAGGGTCACACCGGTGACGTGGCAGCCGAAGGTCTGTGCGAGGTAGACCGCGAACCCGCCCCAACCGCAGCCGATCTCGAGCACCCGGTTGCCCTCCTCGATCCGGGCGAGCTCGGCGAGTCGGCGGTACTTGTTGCGTTGCGCCGCCTCGAGCGACTGCGACGGCGACTCGAACACCGCCGAGGAGTAGGTCATGGTCGGGTCGAGGAACCGCTCGTAGAGGGCGTTGGACAGGTCGTAGTGCGCCTCGATGTTGCGCCGTGCGCCTCCCAAGCGGTTGTCCCGCAGCTCGTGGGCCACCCGGTCGGTGGCGATGTTGAGCAGCGCCGCCGGCGTCAGCCGTCGCAGCGCGCTGCGGTTGGCGATCACGATCCGGATCAACGAGACCAGGTCGCTCGAGCGCCAGTGCCCGTCCATGTAGGACGCGCCGACACCGACGGTCGCCTCGTGGAGCAGGCGGGGGAAGAACCGCCAGTCGCTGACCTCGAGGCTCGAGCGCAGGGCCGAGGCCGGGTCCCCGAAGCCGCGGCGACGTCCGTCGGGCAGCTCGAGCTCCAGCCAACCGACCCGTAGCCGTTCGAGCATCGTGGCCACGGTCGTCACCGCCCGTCGCTGCGCGGCGGTGGGCGACGGGCCGGGGTGGCCTGTCGTGGGGGCTCGACCCATCAGCGCTGCTCCTGGTGGGCGGTGGGCTCGTCGGTGGGCTGGTCGGTACCGGGCCGCTGAGACGCTGCGGTCGCACCCGCAGCATCTCGCTGGCCGCACGCAGGGTGGTAACCGGGGTCCGGGGGCGTGGGTCGCCGCCGGAACGGGATGCGCTTGCGCCACAGCCGAAGCGCCTGCCAGTGGATCGCCACGATCGTGCGCAGCGGCAGCAGCGGATGGGTGAGCGCGACGCGGGCGAGCGTGGCCGAGCTCAGCGCGACCCGTCGGCCGGACTGGGTGGCGTCGAGGATGCGTCCCCGATCGTCGTCGACGTCGATGTGGGCGGTCAGCCGGTCGCCGCGCCACGCGAAGGTGAACCGGTAGCTGAGTCCGTCGATCGGCAGGAACGGCGAGACGTGGAGGCGCTTGTCCGCAGCCGCGCGCATCACCTCACCGCCGCCGTTCGCAGCGGGGTCGCGAGGTACCGGCTCGAGCCGGTAGCACAGGCTGTCGCCGAAGGTGTTGTGCACCTCGGCGACGATGGTGTCGAGGGAGCCGTCGGCCCGATGGCAGAACCACCAGCTGACGGGGTCGAACGCGTAGCCGGCGACCCGCAGGCCGGTGAGCACGCGGAGGGGACCGTCCGGCAGCGTGAGCCCCTGACCGTCGAACCACGCTGCCAGCTTGTCGCGCACGGGCAGGTCGCGGTCACCGAGGTGATCGGTGTCACGGAAGCTCAGCGGTGCGGGACGGTTGTAGCCAAAGCCGCGCAGCTCCCGTGCGAGTCGGGGCAGCTCGTCCACGTCGAGCAACGCGTGGTAGGTGCGGTAGCTAAACGCGTGCGACGTGGGGCGGTGGCGCCGGTGACGCACCGCGCCGACGTAGAGGCAAGAGGCCAGCGGGTCGCTCATCGTGGCCACCGCACGCCCAGGTGCGACACGGCACGCACCGCCGACCAGAGCCCGTCCTCGTGGAAGCCGTTGCGGTGGTAGGCCCCCGCGAAGAAGGTGCGCCTGCGGCCGTTGAGCTCGTCCAGACGGTCCTGCGAGCCGACCGACTCGGGGGTGTAGGCAGGGTGGGTGTAGGTCATGCGGCGATCGGTGAGGGAGGCAGCCGGCGGCCTGCCCGGGTTGAGCGTGACCAGGTAGTCACGCGGCTCGTCGAGCTGCTGGAGGCGGTTCATGTGGTAGCTCAGGCTGACACGCTCGGTGGGTCGCTGGCAGTCGTCGACGCGGTAGTTCCAGGCGGCCCAGGCTGCCCGACGGCGCGGCAGCAGGCTGCGATCGCGGTGCAGGTAGGTGTCGTTGGTGGTGTACTCCCACGCGCCGAGCAGCTCCTTCTCCAGCGGGGTGGCGTCGTCGAGCAGTCCGAGCGCCTCGTCGGCGTGGGTGGCCACGACGGCGGCGTCGAACCGCGCGGAGGTCCCGTCGTGGAAGCGCACCGTCGCGCCATCGCCGTCCCGGGTCAACCCCGCCGCCGGCATCCCGCGGTGGATCCGGTGGCGGAAGGGGGCGGTCAACGGTGCCAGGTAGCTGCTACTGCCTCCCACCACGGTGCGCCACGGATGGTGGGTGGTGACCCCGAGCAGGCCGTGGTTGTCGAGGAAGCGCAACAGGGTGTCGAGGGGGAAGCTCTCGATCACCGCCGTGCCCGAGGACCAGATGGCGGCCGCCATGGGCAGCAGGTAGTGATCGGCGAAGCCGCGGCTGAGTCCGGCCGCGGCCAGGAAGCCGCCGAGCGTGAGCCCGCGGCTGCGGGGATCGTCGAGCAGCCGGCGCCCGAGCCGGTGGAAGCGCAGCACGTCGGCCATCAGCCGCCAGTACGCAGGCGAGGCCAGGTTCCCCGGGTCGGCGACCAGGCCACGGGCGTTGCCGGCGTACTCGAGGTCACAGCGTTCGCAGCGCAGCGACCACGACATCGAGGACGGCTGGGTCGCGACGCCCAGCTCATCGAACAGCCGCGTGAGCAGCGGGTAGGTCGGCTCGTTGTAGACGATGAAGCCGGTGTCGATCGGCAGGCGGGAGCCATCCGGCCGCGGCACGGCGACGGTGTGGGTGTGCCCCCCGACGCGCGACTCGCGTTCGAGCACGTGGACCTCGTGGCGTGCCGACAACAGCCAGGCAGCCGCCAGGCCCGAGATGCCGGTGCCGATGATGACGATGCGCACGTCGCTCCTCCGCGTCGTCTCCCGTTCGAAGCTGTGACGACGCGGGTTCGGTGGAGGCGGGGCTAGGCCACCCGGACCGACACCGTGTGCCAGCCCTCGGCGCCGTTCGGCGAGGGCGGGGCCGGCCCCTCCGGCTGGACCTGACCGTCACCGTCGACCGCCCGCACCGCCAGCCGGTGCTCCCCCGAGGGCAGCTCGAGGATGAGGTGCCACTGGACCCAGGTCGCATCGGAGAGCGCTGGGGCGAGCTGCGCATCGATCCACTCGCCCTCGTCGACCCGTACCGCGACCCGCTGGATGCCCCGGACCGGCGCCCATGCGACGCCGGCGGCCACCACCTGGTCGCCATCGACCTCCGCACCGTCGGCGGGGACGTCGATGCGGGAGGTGGTCTTGACCGGTGCTCGCTTCGACCAGCCGAGCGGCACCCAGTAGCCGTCGAAGCCATCCCAGGTGGTCAGCTCGATCTCCGCGAGCCACTTGGTCGCGGAGACGTAGCCGTAGAGGCCGGGCACCACCAGCCGCGCCGGGAAGCCGTGACGTCGTGGCAGCTGCTCGTCGTTCATCGCCACCGCCACGATCGCATCGCGACCATCACGGGCGACCTCCAGCGGGAAGCCGGCCGTCCAGTCGTCGACCGAGCGTCCGACGAGCTGCTCAGCATCCGGGGTCGGGCCCGCCTCGTCGAGGAGCTCGGCGAGGTGGACCCCGAGCCACCTCGCGGTCCCCACCAGATCGCCGCCGACCTCGTTGGACACGCACGAGATCGTGGCGTCGACCTCGACCAGCTCACGGGCGAGCAGGTCGTCGAGGGTCAGCTCGAGCTCACGCTCGACCAGGCCGTGGATCCGCAGCCGCCAGTCGACCGGATCGACGCGCGGGAGCGAGATCGCCGTGTCGATGCGGAAGAAGTCGTCCACCGGGGTCAGCACCGGGCTCACCCCGGGGACCTCGCCCGCCAGATCCCCCTCGACCGGTGGCAGGGTGGAAGCCGGCTCAGGCAGCGTGACCTCGGCGTCCTCAGTGCCCGTGCTCGTGCTCGAAGCCGCGGTGAGCCGACCGATCGTGGCTGCGGCCAGGCCGGACACGGCGGCGGCCAACGCACCACACACGAACCCGCGTCGATCGATCGCTGCGATGTCGCTGCGCCCCGCGGTCACCGTGGTCGGGGTCGGCGTGAGTCGCAGGACCAGCGCCCGCAGGACCGCGAGGGTCACCAGCGTCGCCCCCACCAGGGTGAGGATCGACATCGCCAGCGAGGCACCGGGC
>JBKGZF010000072.1:0-8705 GCA_046545715.1 Nitriliruptoraceae bacterium
ATCGCCGCTGGCCGAGGGGGCGTCGCCCGCGCCGCCCGCCGCGATGGCTGATCCGTGGGATCGGCGCCTTGACGCTGCTCGCTGCCCTGCTCGCCCTGGCCGTGGTCGGACCCTACGTGGCCCTGACCACCGCCGAGGACCAACAGACCGGCGAGGTGGTGCTCGACGAGGTGGTGGCCGAGCCCTACGACGGTGAGCTGGACAAGCAGCAGGAACCCGATGCCGGAGCGGACCCCGACACCGGTGAGACCGCCGAGGACGACCCATGACCGCTGAGAACTCCTCCGCGCTCCCGTCCGAGGAGCCTGACGACGACCGGTCGCTCGACGCCGGCCAGCTCGACGCCGGCCAGCTCGGCGTCGGCGACATGGACCCCACCGCGTTCCGCCGCCACGGCTACGCGGTCGTCGACTGGATCGCGGACTACCTCGACGGGGTGGACGACCTACCCGTCCGCTCGCAGGTCGCGCCCGGCGAGGTCCGCAACCACCTGCCGTCGGCTCCTCCACGACAGCCGCAGCCGTTCACCGATGCGATGCGCGAGCTCGACGAGGTGCTGCTGCCGGGCATGACCCACTGGAACCACCCCTCGTTCCACGCCTACTTCGCGATCACAGGCTCGGGGCCCGGCATCCTCGGTGAGGCCCTCGCCGCAGCGATGAACGTCAACGGCATGCTGTGGTCGACCTCGCCGTCGGCGACGGAGCTCGAGGAGCTGACCCTCGACTGGCTGCGACAGCTACTGGGCATGGACGCCGGGTGGTCGGGTGTCATCAACGACACCGCGTCGATGTCGACGATGCTGGCGCTGGCCGCGGCCCGCGAGCGCAGCGGCCTGGACGTGCGCCAACGTGGCCTCGCCGGTCGGCCCGACGTGCCGATGCTGCGCGTCTACACCTCGACGCATGCGCACTCCTCGGTGGAGAAGGCGGCGATCGCTCTCGGACTGGGACGCGATGCGGTCCGCACGATCGAGGTGGACGAGGACTACCGGCTGCGACCGGATCTGCTCGCCCAGGCGATGCGTGAGGACGGTCGGTTCGGCTACCGCCCCATCGCGATCGTCGCGACGGTCGGCACGACCTCGACGACGTCGATCGACCCGGTCGCCTCGATCGCCGAGGTCCGTGACGAACTCGCCGATGAGCTCGGCCACCAGGTCTGGCTGCACGTCGACGGCGCCTACGGCGGGATGCTCGCGGTCTGCGAGGAGTTCCGACACGTGCTCGACGGGGTCGAGCGTGCCGACTCGCTGGTGACCAACCCACACAAGTGGCTGTTCACGCCGATCGACTGCTCGGCGCTGTTCATCCGTGACCCCTCGGCGTTGACCACCGCCTTCTCGCTGGTGCCCGAGTATCTGACGACCGATGACGAGGGTGTCACCGACTACATGGACTGGGGGGTCCAGCTCGGCCGTCGCTTCCGTGCGCTCAAGCTGTGGCTGGTGATCCGCTACTTCGGCGCCGAGGGCTTGGCGGCACGGCTGCGCGAACACGTGGCTCAGGCCCGACGCATCGCCACCTGGGTCGACCAGCACCCCGAGCTGCGCCTGGCCGCGCCGGTGCCGATGTCGACGGTGTGCTTCGCCGCCGACCCACCGTGGCTCACGGCCGAACCTCGCGACGGGGACGAGCCGGACACCGACGCCGCCGAACGTCGCGGTCTGGCACGCGATCGGCTCAACCGCCGGCTGCTGCGCGCGATCAACGAATCCGGCGAGGCCTTCCTCTCGCACACGGTGCTCGACGGGCGCGTCGTGCTGCGACTGGCCACCGGCAACCTGCGCACCACCGACGCCCACCTCGAGGCCACCCGCGGGCTGATCGAGCGCAAGCTCGCCGAGCTGCGCAGGGAGAGCGGTGATCGCTGAGGACGACCCCGCAGGCGACGAACGTCCCGTCGTGCTCGACCGAGCGGCCGGGGTGGCGGGCGAGCTCGTGCTGCGACGCCGCGGCGACGTGCACGAGCTGCTGATCGACGGGGCCTTCGCCATGTCGGACCACCTCGACGGCGCCTCGGAACGTCAGCAGGTCGATCTCACCCTGGCTGCGGCCGGCAGCGGACACCACCTCCTGCTCGGCGGCCTCGGGCTGGGGCTCGCCCTGCGCCAGGCGGTCGCGACCCCAACGGCGGCGCGGATCACGGTGGTCGAGCTCGAGCCGACGATCGTCGCCTGGCACCGCACCCACCTGCGGCGGCTGACCGAGGAGGCGTTCACTGACCCCCGCGTCGAGCTGCGGATCGGCGATGTCGCCGACGTCCTCGGCGAGACCGATGCGAGCTTCGACGCGATCGCACTGGACGTCGACAACGGTCCCGACTGGCTGATCCGGCCCGGCAACGCCCGGCTGTACCAGCCGGCCTTCCTCGACCTGGTCACGACCCGGCTGACCACCGACGGCGCCTTCAGCGTCTGGGGCGCCGCCCACGAGCCCTCGCTGACCGCTGCGCTGCAGGCGCGCTTCCGGCGCGTCTCGGAGCACCTGATCGAGGTCCCCCGGGGCGAGCCCGACCACCTCTGGATCGCCGCCGGCCCAGCTCCCCGCCCCCCGTCCGGTGGCCGCAGCGGTGCGGCTCAGGCCTCGCCACCCTCCAGCGCGTCCAGCAGCTGATCGGCTGCTGCGTAGGGGTCGAGCTCGCGCGCCGCGACGCGGGCAGCCAGCTCCTCGAGGACGGGGTCGTCGCCACGGCTGAAGCGCACGAAGCGCAGCCGCACCTGCTCGAGGGCGATCTCGCGGATCGCGTGCACCACCCGGGCCCGGGCCCGGCGGTCACGCTCGCCACTGACAGCGAGGTGGTCCGCGTGCTCGCCGATCGCCGCCATCAGCTGCTCCACCCCCTCGCCGCGCACGCCGACCGTGCGGACGATCGGGGGCCACCAGCCCGGCGTCGCCTCGTCGCCGGCGGAGGCGTGGCCGAGCTCGAGCATCCCCCGCAGCTCGGACTCGAGCTGGCCGGCGCCGCCGTGGTCGGCCTTGTTGATGACGAACACGTCGGCCACCTCCAAGATCCCCGCCTTCGCGGCCTGGATCCCGTCGCCCATGCCGGGCGCGAGGGTGACCAGGGTCGTGTCGGCGTTCGCGGCGACCTCGACCTCCGACTGGCCGACGCCGACGGTCTCGACGATCACGTCGTCGAAGCCGGCCGCGTCCATGAGCATCACCGCCTGCGGGGTGGCGAAGGCGAGGCCACCGAGGTGGCCGCGCGAAGCCATCGAACGGATGAACACGTCCGGATCGGCGTGGTGACCCTGCATGCGCACACGGTCACCGAGCAGCGCGCCACCCGAGAACGGCGACGAGGGGTCGACGGCGAGGACGGCGACGCTGCGCCCGACCGCACGTAACTGGGAGGCCACGGCGTCGGTCAGGGTGGACTTGCCCACCCCCGGCGAGCCCGTGACACCGATGACCCGCGCATCACCGGTCCGTGGATACAGCGCGGAGACGACCTGGCGCAGTTGGTCGGGTCGGCCGTCCTCGACCACCGTCAGCAGCCGCGCCAGCGCACGCCGCTCGGATCGTTCCAGCCCGGCGAGCAGCGCCTCGACGTCGACCGCCACGTGGCCCTCCTGTCGCGGATCCGCGGGCGGCGGAGGCTACTGCACGCCTACATCCTGGCCATACCGGCACCGCACCCGGCCCACGCGCTGGTTCAGACCTCCACGGTGAGGGCGTCGCCCTGGCCGCCGCCCCCGCACAACGCTGCGGCGCCGGTGCCACCGCCACGCCGGCGCAGCTCGTTGAGCAGCGAGACCACGATCCGCGCACCGGAGCAGCCGATCGGATGACCGAGCGCGATCGCACCGCCATTGACGTTGACCCGGTCCTCGCTGATGCCGAGCTCACGGGTCGAGGCGATCGCGACCGATGCGAACGCCTCGTTGATCTCGTAGAGGTCGTAGCCGGCCGCGTCGGCGCCGACCCGTCCCGCAGCGTCACGGATCGCGTTCGCCGGCTGCAGGTGCAGCGAGGCATCCGGGCCGGCAACCGTCGCCCAGGAGGTGATGGTCGCCAGCACCGGCAGGCCGAGCGCCTCGGCACGCTCACGCGAGGCGAGCACCAGCGCAGCCGCGCCGTCGGAGATCTGCGAGGCGTTGCCCGCCGTGATCGAGCCGTTCGGATCGAACGCGGGCCGCAGGTGTGCGAGCGACTCGGTGGTGGTCCCCGGACGGATCCCCTCGTCCTCGGCCACGGTCTCGGGATCACCCTTGCGTCGGGGGACCTCGACCGGCACCACCTCGTCGGCGAAGCCACCGTCCTTCCAGGCACGGGCCGCCCGCTCGTGTGATCGCGCCGACCAGGCGTCCTGCTCCTCGCGTGAGATCGCCAGCGCCTTGTCCTGCTGGTAGCGGTCGGTGGCCAGACCCATCGCGCAAGCATCGAACGCGCAGGTCAGCCCGTCGTGCATCATCACGTCGGTGAGCGTGCCGTCGCCCATGCGGTAGCCGAACCGCGCCCGGTCGAGCACGTAGGGTGCTTGCGACATCGACTCCATGCCGCCGGCGACGACGAGGTCGAACTCCCCGAGCCGGATCAGATCACGGGCGCGGGAGATCGCCGTCATGCCCGACAGACACACCTTGTTGATGGTCTCGGCCGGCACGTCCATGCCGATGCCGCCAGCCACGGCCGCCTGGCGGGCGGTGATCTGTCCCTGACCCGCCTGCAGCACGTGGCCCATCACCACATAGCCCACCTGCGAGGGATCCGCACCCGCCCGCTGGAGGGCAGCGGCGATGGCGTGCCCACCTAGCTGCATCCCGCTCAACGAGCTGAACCCACCGCCGAAGCGACCGACCGGTGTGCGGGCATATCCGACGACGACCACGCTCATGCACGGCTCCTGGTTGCTGGCGACGTACGCGACAGGGTAGGTGCGGGCCACGCCGGCCGGTGAACGGACCTGGCCGTGGTGCAGCGCCGCGCCGCGGACCTGGCACGATGCACCCCACCGGCACCGAGGAGCGAGACCTTGGACGTCACCCGCATCGACCAGATCGCGCTCGCCGTCGAGGACCTCGACGCCACGCTCGAACTCTACGAGCGTGCCTTCGGGCTGACGCCATCACGTCGGGAGGTGGTGGCCTCCGACGGCGTCGAGGAGGCGATGATCGACGTCGGCGGGGTGTGGCTGCAGCTGCTGCAGCCGATCAGCGAGGATTCGCCGGTCGCCCGCTACCTCCAGCGCAACGGACCGGGCCTGCACCACCTCGGCTTCGGGGTGCCGTCCGTCGACGCGGCGCTCGAGCACCTGCGTGACGAGGGCGTGCGCCTCATCGACGAGTCGTCGCGACCCGGCGGCGGCGGCCACCAGGTCGCGTTCGTCCACCCCAAGGGCACCGGCGGCGTCCTGGTCGAGCTGGTCGAGGACCCGCAACCGTCCGGCGATGGTCCGGACCATCGGTAGCCTGGGAGAGGTCCCCACCCACACCAGCTACGAGGCACACCGTGGGCTTCTCTGATCGGCTCCGTGCCTGGCTGCGCGGCGACGCCAAGCGCCGCGCACCGGGCCCTTCGATGGACCGATCATCGCGCTCGTCGACCAAGGAGCTCGAGGAGTTCGCCGTGTCACGGCTGGGGGTCGAAGCGTTCCTCGAGCCCAAGACCAACCTCTACTCCACCACCTTGCTCCTGGTCGCCGATGACGGCGAGTACCTGCGACGCCCGATCAAGGACGGCCGTCAGGCCGGCGAGTTCTGCAAGGACGTCAACATCCCGCTCTACGACGCCAAGAAGGTCGGCTATCCCAAGCGCATGCGCGACTGGGACCAGGGCCGCGCCCCCGAACGCATCGAGCTCGACGATCTGCCACCGTGGCCGGGGGACGAGCTCCCCGAGGAGTTCGACGACCCTGACCGCCTCGATCCCGACCGGTCCGATCGGGACCACCGCGATCCCGAGCCGGGTCCCGACGACGAGGACGGTCCACCACCACCGCCCACCCAGCGCTGAACCTCCGCTGGCGCGGCACCCGGCTCGCGCTCAGGTGGCCTGCGTCGAGCCCGCTGCATCGGCCAGCTCCAAACGGACCATCTCGCCGTCGCGCATGCCGCTGAGCACGTCCTGACCGGCTGCCGTGCGCTCCCATCCGGCCAGCTGCAGCCCCCGCGTCGTCGCGTCGTCCAGTGGCGTGCTGCTCGTGGTGGTCGGACCGTCCTCACCCCAGCGCAGCAGACGCAGCGTGGTGCTGTCCGCGTCCCACTCGACCCAGGCGACCGAGCTCCCATCCGGGGACCAGACCGGTCGCGGTGCGGCGTCCGCGCCGGCGCCGTGCTCGGCGTCGATCTGCAGCCGCCATGGCAGCCACCACAGCTCGGGCGCAGCCACCTCGAGGTCGGCCGGGCTGTCGTCACCGCGATCAGCGCGCGCCGCGAGCGTCGTCGGGTCGACGTCGAGGTAGCGCAGCACGTAGCGCGGCCCGGGGACGACCGCGCTGCGAAGCACGACCAGCAGCGTTTCGCTGGGATGGTCGCCTGGCCGCACCGTCACGTGGACCGGCCTGCCCTCTGCCGGATCGACCCTGGCGACGGGCACGGACCCGTCCGGTCCCTCGAGGTGGATCGTCCAGCCGTCGACCGTGGGCCGCCACCGTGCCGGCGACGACCCAGCGTCGTCGGTGCTCTCGCTGCCGACGGCGGCGTCGTCCCCACCGGCTGCCAGCGAGCGCAGCGGTGCCTCCAGCGGTGAGCATCCGGCGAGGACGAGCAGGCCGATGAGCAGCAGCGCCGCCATGCCGCGGGTCATCGCCGTCATCGCCGTCTTCCGCACCGTCACGCCCGACTTCCCGTCCGGCGGCGATCCGCGCCGCCGGTCTGCACCGTCTACATGGGACGACGCACGAGCACCGGCGTGAGTTGCATGCGGTCGCCGTGCGCACGCACACGGCGACCGCTCGGCGGGCCACGACGACGATGGGGCCGAGGCCCCGATGGGGTCAGGCCTCGGTGATGTCGATCGTCTCGATCACGATGTCGTCGACCGGACGGTCGCCGGTACCCGTCGCGGTGTTGCCGATCGACTCGACCACCTCCATGCCGTCGATGGTCTGGCCGAACACCGCGTACTGCGGCGGAAGGTCGGTATCGGCGTGCATGATGAAGAACTGCGAGCCGTTGGTGTTGGGCCCGGCGTTGGCCATCGCGAGGGTGCCCTTGGGGTAGCCACGGGTCCTGGCCGCCTCGAGCTCGTCCTCGAAGCGGTAACCCGGACCACCGCGTCCGGTTCCGGTCGGGTCGCCGCCTTGGAGGACGAAGCCCTCGATGACGCGGTGGAAGATCACGCCGTCGTAGAAGCCCTCGTTGGCGAGGAAGACGAAGTTGTTCACCGTCCGCGGGGATTCGGCGGCGAACAGCTCGGCGGTGATCGTGCCCTCGCTGGTACGGATCGTCGCCGTGTAGTCCTTGGAGGTGTCGATCATCATCTCGGGCGGGTTCGCGTACTGCTGGCTCATCACTGCTCCGGTCGGGTCGAGGTCGAGGTGAGGGGGAGGTGCCGGGGTGGACGGGGATGCTCAGGGACCATCGATGCGCACGGTCTCGATCACCGGTGGTTCATCGGGCCGGCCGGACCCGTCGGTCGGTGAGGCCGCGATGTCGTCGACGACGTCCATACCGTCGACCACGGTGCCGAACACCGTGAAGGCTGGCTCCTCGAGCGGGGCCGGATCGCCCTGCACGATGAAGAACTGCGAGCCGTTGGTATCCGGCCCTGCGTTGGCCATCGCCACGGTGCCACGTGGGTAGCCGCCGGGGACCTGCTCGCGCAGCTCCTCCTCGTTGAGGTCGGCGACGGCGTCGTCATCCCGGAACAACTCGACCTGCTGGTCGAGGACCTCTGCGTAGAGCTCTTCGGCGTGCTCGAGCTCGTCGGCGAAGGTATAGCCGGGGTAGGGGGGCCGTTGCTGATCCGGCTCGTCGCAGTCCTCCTGGCCGCAGCCGGTTCCGGCGGGATCACCGCTCTGAACCACGAAGCCGGGCACGACCCGGTGGAAGACGACGCCGTCGAAGTAGCCGTCCTCGGCGAGGTTGACCAGGTTGTTCACCGCCAGTGGCGCCGCAGAGGCGTCGAGCTCGATGACCACCTCCCCACAGGTGGTCACCAGGGTCGCGGTGTAGTCGCCGTCCTCCTCGATGGTCTGCTCGAAGGGTGCATCGTAGATGCGGCTGTCGGGCTCGGGTACGTCGTCGGGGGTCTCACCGCATGGTCCCGGCCCGGAGGCGGCCTCCTCGGTGGCATCGACCTGTCCGGTGTCGTCGACCTCCGGTGCCTCGGTGGGGTTGCCGAGCAGCGAGGAGATCGGGATCGCCAGCAACGACAGGCCGAGCAGCACGGCCATCGCGACGATGACCACGCGGCTACGGGCCGAGCGACGTTCCAGGGGATCACGGCCACGGGAGGAGGAGCGCTTGCTCACGACGACCTTCAGCTACGGGTGGGGGCGCGGTGCGGGACGCGCCGATGCACGGGCGCGGACCTGCGGGCGGCCGTCCGGACGGGCACGCGGGATGCTCAGGCTATCCGTCCCCGACGGGCGGCCACACGCCAGCAGTGGTGATGCCAGTGCCGGCGCTCGTCGCTGCGGTCCTGCGGCCAGACGACCACGTGGCCGACCCCGGCGGGGATCGGATTGCCGCAGTCAGGGCACCGGTAGCTCTTGGTGGCGAGCGCACCGGAGACACCTCGCACCACATAGCCCTCGAG
>JBKGZF010000073.1:0-8623 GCA_046545715.1 Nitriliruptoraceae bacterium
GTCGGCGACCGAGCAGGGCAGCTCGGCGGACGGGCCGGAGACCGCCGACGCCGGGGAGGATCCGGACGCGGTCGAGGAGCAGGATGGCGCCGAGGACCCGGCCGGCGAGGATGCCGGCAGCGAGGACGCGGTGAGCGGCGGACCACCGGCCATCGCCCCCGCGGTGGACCAGCTCGACGCGGCCCGGGTGGTCATCGAGCGCGAGGACGACGGCCACGTCGAGGTGGCGGCGCGGCTGGCTGCCGACGGGGACGCCCGCCGACGCGGGTTGATGGGGGTCGAGGAGCTGCCCGACGGCACGGGGATGCTGTTCACCTGGGACGGCGGCGAGCGCGAGGGTGGCTTCTGGATGAAGGACACCCTGATCAGCCTCGACATCGCCTTCGCCGGTCGGGACGGCCGGATCGAGGCGATCTTGACCATGCTGCCGTGCGAGTCGGACCCGTGCCCGACCTACGACCCGCAGACCGCCTACGTCGCGGCGTTGGAGGTGCCGGGAGGATGGTTCGAGGACAACGACGTCGAGGTGGGTGACCACCTGACCTGGACGCGGATCGATGACCGTTGAGCGACGCGCGGTGGCTACCCTCGCCAGCGGCGGACCCGGCGGAGGCCGGCTGGCGGAGGACAGACGGTGATGACCTGGCAGATCGTGGTCCTCGCGGTGCTGGTGCTGCTTCCTCTGCTGCTGTTGACCGCCTTCCACCCCGGACGGGAACGGCTCAGTGCGCGTGGGCGGCCGCTGGAGCGCGAGTGGCCGCGGCAGCCGCAGCACGACGGTGCGGCGGGCGACGAGCACCACTGACCCACCGCTGAGCTGACGGGCCCCGCGCAGCCTGCGGTGGCGCAGCGCCTGCGGCCGCTAGCAGGGGCTGCAGTTACCTGAGTCTATATGGCTCAGATTATCTGCGTCGTCCAGGCACACACCGCTTGCGTGGTGCCCCGTGCGGCGTACCTTCTCTCCTAGACGCACGGGCCGTTCCGGTCGTGAGCGCGCGGCAGCGACGCCCGTGGATGTCAGGGCCCGCGAACCGGGACCTGCGAGACGAGACCTGCGAATACGAGACCTGCAACCGAGCAGCGGGAGACGTGAGGACATGGCCAAGGCCGTTGGAATCGACCTCGGGACGACCAACTCAGTCGTCTCCGTGATGGAAGGAGGCGAGGCAACCGTCATCGCCAACGCGGAGGGGGCGCGCACCACCCCCTCGGTCGTGGCGTGGTCCAAGTCCGACGAGGTGCTCGTCGGCGAGGTGGCCAAGCGCCAGGCGGTGACCAACGCCGAGCGCACCGTCCGGTCGGTCAAGCGCCACATCGGCACCGACTGGAAGGCCGACATCGGCGGCAAGCAGTACACCGCCCAGGAGATCTCTGCGCGCATCCTGATGAAGCTCAAGCGCGATGCGGAGGCCTACCTCGGCGACGAGGTCACCGAGGCGGTGATCACCGTCCCGGCCTACTTCGACGACTCGCAGCGCCAGGCCACCAAGGAGGCGGGCGAGATCGCGGGGCTCGAGGTCCTGCGACTGGTCGCCGAGCCGACCGCCGCTGCGCTCGCCTACGGCCTCGAGAAGGAGGACGAGCAGACCGTGCTCGTCTTCGACCTCGGTGGCGGGACGTTCGACGTCTCGGTGCTGGAGATCGCCGACGGCGTGTTCGACGTCAAGTCCACCGCGGGCGACTCCCAGCTCGGTGGTGACGACTGGGACCAGGCCCTGATCAACTGGATGCTCGAGACCTTCAAGAACGAGCAGGGCGTCGACCTCTCCAACGACAAGATGGCGATCCAGCGCCTGCAGGAGGCGGCGGAGAAGGCCAAGATCGAGCTCTCCTCCTCGCAGGAGACCACGATCAACCTGCCGTTCCTGACGGCGACCGACGCCGGCCCGCTGCACTTCGAGCAGTCGCTGACCCGCGCGCGCTTCAACGAGCTGACCGACCACCTGCTCGACCGGCTGCGGCGCCCCTTCGAGCGTGCCATCAAGGACGCCGACATCTCCACCAGCCAGATCGAGCACGTGATCCTGGTCGGTGGCGCGACGCGCATCCCCGCGGTCCAGGACCTGGTGGCCGAGCTCACCGGCGGCAAGGAGCCCCACAAGGGCGTCAACCCCGACGAGGTGGTCGCCATCGGTGCGGCGCTGCAGGCCGGTGTGCTCAAGGGCGACGTCAAGGACGTGCTCCTGCTGGACGTCACCCCGCTGTCGCTGGGGATCGAGACCAAGGGTGGGATCACCCACAAGCTCATCGAGCGCAACACCACGATCCCGACCAAGCGCTCGGAGGTGTTCACCACCGCCGACGACAACCAGCCCTCGGTGGAGATCCACGTCCTGCAGGGTGAGCGCGAGCTGGTCAGCGACAACAAGACGCTCGGCAAGTTCATGCTCACCGACATCCCACCGGCGCCACGGGGTGTGCCGCAGATCGAGGTCACCTTCGACATCGACGCCAACGGGATCGTCCACGTCAGCGCCAAGGACCTCGGCACCGGCAAGGAGCAGTCGATGACCATCACCGGTGGCTCGGCGCTGCCGAAGGATGACATCGAGCAGATGATCGCCGACGCCGAGGCTCACGCCGAGGAGGACCGCAAGCGTCGCGAGCAGATCGAGCTGCGCAACCAGGCCGACACGCTCGTCTACCAGACCGACAAGACCCTCTCCGAGCACGGTGACAAGGTCGACGAGGCCACGCGGGCCGACATCGAGCAGTCGCTCACCGAGCTCAAGGAGGCGCTCAAGGAGGACGACGCTGACCGGATCCGCTCCGCGATGGAGCAGGTCGGGCAGAAGTCCCAGACCCTCGCCCAGGCGATCTACCAGTCCTCGGCCGACGAGAGCGGTGAGGCCGGCGCGGCCGGTGCCGCTGCTGGCGCCGCTGGCGAGGAGGACGAGGTCGTCGACGCCGAGGTGGTCGACGAGGGCGACGACCAGCAGGCGAGCGGCTGAGGCCCGCGCGCCGCGGCGATCACAGCCGAAGCAACCAACCACACCCACAGCAACCACGTGTAGGACCACAGCCCACGCAGGGATGCAAGGGCAGTCAGTAGCCCGCCGAGAGGCGAGCGGAAGGAGGGATCGAGGATGACCAACGGACTTACCACGCAGCGGTTCCGCGACATCGCGCCGATGCAGGACGAGATGGAGCGCTTCGTCCGCTCGGTGTTCGGTGACCGCGAGCCGGCGAGCTCCGCGGGTGCGTTCAGCCCGGCGCTCGACGTCGAGGAGGATGAGAACGCCTTCACCCTCCACGTCGAACTGCCGAGCATCGACCCCGACGACGTCGAGGTCTCCCTCGAGGAGAACGTCCTGACGGTCGCCGGCGAGCGCCACTTCTACGACAAGAAGGACACCGAGGGCTTCCGTCGGGTGGAGCGCCACTTCGGCCGCTTCCACCGGGCCGTGCGGCTGCCCGATCGCGTCGACCCCGAGGCGGTCGAGGCCACCTACAAGGACGGGCTGCTGACCATCACGGTGCCGAAGGCCGAGGAGTCCAAGCCCCGCCGGATCCAGGTGAAGTCGGGCTGAGCGCCGATCTCGCCCGTGCGACGGGACGGCCGGCGGCCGTCCCGTCGCCCGTGTCCCCGACCCCGACTGGTGAACGACGATGAGCCGAGCCAAGGAAGACCCAGACGTGAGCGATGCCCCTCGAAGCGATCAGACCGCGCCGGACGGGGGGTCGATGGCCGCTGCCAACGACCAGCCCGAGGTGCTCGAGACCGACGCGGCCGAGCAGCAGGCCTCCGGTGCGGAGCAGCCAGCGCCGGAGACCGTCGGTGAGGACGTGGTCGGGTCCGACGAAGGCGCGCCCGAGGAGGGCGAGGCCGAGCACGTCGATCTCGAGGCGGCCGCGGAGGCCGACCCACGCACCAAGGGCGAGCTGCTCGCCGAGCTGACCTCCGCCGAGCACAAGCGCGACGAGTACCTCGACGACCTGCGTCGCTCGCACGCGGAGTTCGAGAACTACCGCCGCCGGCTGCTGCGCGACGGCGCGGTCCAGCGTGAGTCCGGTCGCTCCGAGGTCGTCGAGCAGCTGCTCGAGGTCCTCGACGACCTCGATCGCACGCTCGACGCGGCCGCGGGGTCCCCGGACGAGCAGCTGTCCAAGGGTGTCGAGTTGGTCGCCTCGAAGCTCGTCGGCGCGCTGTCGAACCTGGGTCTGGTCCGCATCGACGAGATCGAGGTGGCTTTCGACCCCAACGTGCACGAGGCGGTCCAGCAGCGTGAGTCCGGCGACGGGCGCGAGGAGCCGACCGTCGTCGAGGTGCTGCGCCCGGGCTACCGCCTGGGCGAGAAGGTGCTGCGCCCCGCCATGGTGGTCGTGGAGCAGTGAGCGGCAGCGATAGAGGCGTGGGGAGGTGACACCGGATGGCACCTCAGCGTGAGTGGCTCGAGCGCGACTACTACAAGATCCTCGGGGTGTCCAAGGATGCCTCCCAGGATGAGATCAAGCGCGCCTACCGCAAGCTCGCCCGCGAGAACCACCCCGACGCCAACCCAGACGACCCGGACGCCGAGCAGCGCTTCAAGGAGGTCGGCGAGGCCTACGCGGTCCTCGGCGACGAGTCCAAGCGGGCGGAGTACGACGAGATCCGCCGCCTCGGGGCCGCCGGCTTCGCTGGACGTGGCGGTGATGCTGGCGGTGGCTTCGCCGGTGGTGGTTTCGGTGGGGCCGGGTTCTCCGACGCCGACTTCAGCGACCTGCTGAACAACCTCTTCGGCGGCGCCGGCGGCGCCGGCGGAGCCGGGCCGCGCACGACCGGGTTCAGGACCGCTGGAGCGGGTCGGGCGCGGCCCCGTCGCGGCGAGGACCTCCACGCCGACGTCCACCTCACCTTCGAGGATGCCCTTGCCGGTGTGCGCACGACCCTGCGGGTCACCGGTGACGGGCCGTGCGAGACCTGTGGTGGCTCCGGTGCTGCGCCGGGCACCTCGCCGCGCACCTGCCCCAGCTGCGGTGGCCGGGGCCAGGTCACCGTCGACCAGGGCCCGTTCTCGTTCGCCCAGCCCTGCAGCACCTGCGGTGGCCGCGGGGTGACGATCGACACCCCCTGCAAGACCTGCTCGGGTGAGGGCCGGGTCGTCAAGCCGCGGCAGCTGACCGTCAAGATCCCCGCCGGGGTCCGCGACGGTGCGGTGATCCGTGCGGCCGGTCGTGGCGGCCCGGGTGTCAACGGCGGCCCGCCCGGCGACGTGCTGGTCACCGTGCACGTCGAGCCGCACCCGCTGTTCGGGCGCAAGGGCGACGACGTCACCGTCGAGGTGCCGATCACCTACACCGAGGCCGTGCTCGGCACCAAGCTGACCGTACCCACGCCGCGGGGCGGGCGGCGGACGATCAAGGTGCCAGGCGGCACCCAGAGCGGTCGCACCTTCCGGATCCGGGGCGAGGGCGCGCCCCGCAAGGACGGCGGTACCGGCGACCTGCTGGTGACCGTCCGCCTGGAGGTCCCGACCAGTCCCAGCCGTGCCGAGCGCAAGCTGCTCGAGCAGCTCGCCGAGCACGAGGACACCTCCGTGCGGGACCGCCTGCTGTTCGATGAGCAGCCCAGTTGAGTGGGAAGGATCGCGCCGTGGCCAGCGAGCAGCGCTACCTCGAGCCCCACGAGCAGGGCCGTTCCTGGTCCTGGTCGACGGGGCCTGGCGAGGCTTCGGGTGCGCGCGAGGAGCCGTTCGAGCTGCCCGACGACGACGAGGTCGGGGTGTATGTCATCTCGGTGGCGGCGGACCTCGCCGGGCTGCATCCCCAGACCCTGCGCGCCTACGAGCGTGAGGGGCTGATCACCCCATCACGGACCGAGGGCGGCACCCGCCGCTATTCGCGCCGGGACATCGAGCGCCTGCGGTTCATCCGCACGCTCACCCAGGACCAGGGGCTCAACCTCGCCGGTGTCCGCGTCGTGCTCGAGCTCGGTGAGAAGCTGGAGGGGGCACGGCGGCGTATCGGTGAGCTCGAGGAGATGGTCCGCGTCCTGGCCGAGCGCGTCGAGGAGCAGGGATCTGGGGGTGAGAGCTACCAGCTGGTCAGGAGCTCACCGTCCCAGGTGGAGGTCCATCCCTGGCGGCGTCGCATGGGGCAGCGCAGCGCCCACGGCCGTGCGTCGCCCTCCGCTGAGCGGGCGCGTCCGGTCGCGCCGCCGGAGAAGCGCCCCGCGGACGTCTAGCTCCACCTGGAGGTCGGTCTGGACCCCTCCCGGCTGCTGGGTAAGGTGAATGCTCGGGCCGGGCCTACCGATGCCGGCCGGTCCCGTTGGGAGTGGCGTGCTACCTCGCCTCGTACCGGTCACGGTCGTGCTGCTGCTCGCCGGCCTCCTCGGCCCGCTGCCACCGGCTGCCGATGAGGCTGCAGCGCAGAGCGCCGATGCCTCCGACGTGTGTGCCGGCGCCACCCCGGCGCCGTTCCCCGACCGCGGCACGGTCCACGCCGAGGCGATCGACTGCCTCCACCACTACCGCACCGCCGACGGGGGCGCGGTGATCGACGGGCTCGGTGACGGCACGTTCGGTACCACCCGGGCGGTCACGCGTGGTCAGTTCGCCTCGCTGCTGTTCCGTCTGCTCACGGTCGCCGATCCGCAGCTGGCCGCGACACCGTCGGGGTCGCCGGGGTTCGACGACCCGCTGCCACCAGCTCATGCCGAGCCGATCGGTGCGCTCGCACACCTGGGGGTGCTCGACGGCCGCGCCGACGGAACCTTCGCGGCGAGCGCCACCCTCAGCCGGGGCGCAGCCGCGTCCGCGCTGCGCCGGGCCCTGGAGCTCGCGGGCCTGGGCCTGCCCGACCGGGCCGAGGCGTCCTTCGCCGACCAGGGTGAGGTCCATGCTCGGGCGATCGGTCACCTCGCTGACCTCGACGTGGTCCGGGGGGTCGGTGACGAGCGGTTCGCCACCTACGACGACGTCTCCCGCGGGCAGGTCGCCACCATCCTGATCGGTGCAGCCCAGGTGCTCCACGACCGTGGGCTGTGGGCCGCTGATCCGCTGACGGGCGACCCGCCCGACGAGCCGGGCCCCTCACCGGTGCCACGGCCGTCCCCCGCCACCACGGCAGCGCCCGACCTCGTCGCCGCGATCGGTGACTCGATCACCCAGGCGTCGGGCGCGACCCGCGTCGGGGAGGGGCTGTTCGACGTGGTCCCGGGCGGGGTCGAGCCACAGCGGTCCTGGTCGACGGGGGCCGTTGACGGGCTCGACAGCATCCTCCAGCGGCTGCGGGCCCGGTTCGATCGACACACGACCGGGGTGAACCTGGCGGTCAACGGGGCCCGCATGCGCGATGCCGGTGACCAGGTCGATCGCACCCCGCCGTTGACCGAGCTGGTGACGGTGCAGCTCGGCGGCAACGACCTGTGCCGTCCCTCGGTGGAGGAGATGACCGCGCCGGAGGTCTACGAGGACCAGCTGCACGCCGCGCTCGAGGATCTGACCCGACGCCATCCGACGGCGTTGGTGCAGGTCTCGAGCATCCCCGACATCTACCGGCTCTGGGAGCTGCTCCACACCGATCCCACGGCGGTCGCGGTCTGGAACGGCACCGAGCTCACCCCGGCGCTGATCCCCTGCCAGTCGCTGCTGGCCGACGCCACCAGCGACGCGCCGCAGGACCAGGAGCGGCGCGAGCAGGTACGCGAGCACGGCCGTGAGCTCAATCGGCGGCTCGCCGCGGTCTGTGCGGAGTTCGTGCGCTGCCGTTACGACGCTGACGCGCTGTGGGAGTTCACCCACGATCCCGATCGGTTCGTGGCCGCCGACATCAGCGCCGTCGACTACTTCCACCCGTCGTTCCTGGGCCAGCGCAAGCTCGCCGCGGTGGCCTGGCGTGCGGGCTTCGACCATGGCCACGCCGATCCGTCCAGCGTCGACGTCGAGGTGGTGGGCTCCGAGGTGGTCATCGCCGCGTCTGGTTCCGCGAGGGTCGCGGGGCTCGAGCACCGGCTGCTCGAGCCGGGGGCGCGCCGCCCATCATGGACGTCGGTGGTCGGCGACACGACGAGCGTGCCGGTCAGCGAGGGCGATCTGCTCGAGGTCCGTGCGGTCGATGTCGAGGGCAGCACCGGCCGCTCGGTCGTGGTGGAGGTCGAACCGGGCGGTCCCTGAGCGGGTTGACGTCAATCATCGTGGGTCGAGCTGGCTCAGGGAACCTGCTGCGACCCCGCTGCGGCCCCGTGACCGGGCAGGTAGCGCGGCGTACCGTCGCAGCTGAGAGGCCGGCGGCCAGCCGGCGGTAGGACACGTCCCAGCACAACGTCCCACCAGAACGTCACGGTAGATGGAGGTTACGGGGTGGATATCGAGTCGTTCACCCATCGTTCGCAGGAGGCGCTGCGTCGCGCGGTGGCCATCGCGCGCGAACGGCGCCACCCCCAGGCCGGGCCGGCGCACCTGCTGACCGCGCTGCTCGAGCAGACCGAGGGCGTGGTGCTCTCGCTGCTCGATCGGTTGGAGGTGACGCCCACCACGCTGCGCAACCGCACCGCCGAGGTGCTCGAGGCGAGCCCCGCCGCACACGGTGCGTCGGGCGAGGTCCAGCTCGGTGTGTCGCTGCAGCGGGTGCTCGAGTCGGCGCAGCAGGAGGCCGAGCAGCTCGGCCTGACCTTCTCGCGCCTCGATGCCTCCTGGGC